>CAUHQV010000003.1 GCA_959608625.1 uncultured Flavobacteriales bacterium | reverse complement strand
AGTTGGTAGAGCACGACCTTCCCAAGGTCGGGGTCGCGGGTTCGAGCCCCGTTTTCCGCTCCAGAGGCCAAGACAGCCAAAGACACTGTTTAGCCAAATCAGATAAAAATCCTTTGAAATAATGTTTCAGAGGGTTTTTTCATGCCTTCTTCCCAGACATCACAGGACATCGAAAAGCCATTTCCGGACATTTTTGAGTTCCGTAACTGTACCCCTGAAGGATAAAATCGTCAAGGGGTACAGTTGGAAGAAAAGAGGGCTGCACTTACGTTTTTCACAATTGTTTACCTGTCGTTAATTAAGATTAGGTAAACCGCAGATAAACAGTTTGTAAAAAGCACGTTCAGAATCCTCTTCCTCGCGAGGTGGGAATTAGAGAAAAATGGCAAAGTACCACTCTGCGTACGAATCACTATCGACGGCGAGAAAGTCAAGTTCAGCCTCAAAGCTGAGATATTCGGAAACATCTGGGACCCAAAATCAGGTAGGGCCAAGGGGCAGACAAAAGAAGTCCTGCAACTAAACCGCTACCTTGACAGCATCAAAGGGCAAATGATCACGTATTACCATAGCCTCTCGGAGGCTAATGAGGTCGTGACTGCTTTAATGGTGCGTGACGCGTTTCTCGGCACGAATATCAAGAATAACATGCTACTCAAGGTATTCGAGGAGTTCAACGACAGGCAGGAGAAACTCATCGGCATTGACATCGCCCAATCTACATTCAATAAATACGACCTGATCTATCGACGAACATCAAGGGATTGTTGCCGCAGTAGATGTACGGGTTGGCGAACTGATTGGCGGGATCCGGGTTGAACCAGCGGCCTTGTTATCGAAGAGCCGTCCGTCTCGTAAATATAGAAAAAAGGCACGGGCGAAAGCCCGTGCCTGTTAAATACGATTAATTACTCATGCCCTCGTACCATCCTATTGTGTCCCTTCGGATCAGGTTGTGATCCCGGTCGTAAACCAGCCGCAAGCTTACAAAATCGGACAACACCAGTGTAATAGGGCGCTCTACAGCACCATCGATGACCTTTATAGCATCCTTATTCCGCCGATGTATCTCATACTCTTCCGGGGAAGTGTTTTTCAATACTTCTATCGATTTGTCCGGCGGCAGTTTAAAATCCTCAAGACACGATAACCACAATGAAACCGGTTTGCCGTTTACCGGTTCGCAGGACAGAACTGGGGGGCTATAATTCAATCCGGTCATGTAACCAATATTATATACTGTTGAATCAGGGGAAATATCCTCCAATGAGATTCTTAACCCTTTACCTTGGACATCTTCAAAATCCTTAAACCGGTTGTCGTAACGGATCAACTCGTCTTTCAAAAATTTATTGACGATAGTGTGTTCCAGCAAATTCCTGGCTATGTAGCCGTCATCGTCTTTAATCGCTTGATGGGCGGTCTTGCAAGAAACCGCTGCCGACAGGAGTCCTGCCAGAAGGACGGTACTAATAGGAGCCGATAATTTCATAGGTCGAGGGTGATGTTAATAAGTAAACCGTATTGCTTTGTAAAATCTTGAATGGGATATTTCTTGGGCTAAAAACGTCTCTAAAAGCGTTTCTATCCTCAGGACTGATCGAGTATGTTGAAAGATTTTGCGGATGGGTATGGACAAAAGAATTTATCTTGTAGCGGGCTTCATTATGATAGACATAAGAAGCACCCCCCCGATCTACAAAGTCAACATCACAGAAAACCATCGTATTCTTTTGGCTGCCCTGAATGATCAATTTGTTGTCATCCACTTCATACCCTGCCAGTTCGGCCTGGAATATCAGCGATTGGTTCATCATATATCTATACCCTTTTTTACCTCCTTCGACCATTTCAGTATACTTTTCTAATATACATTCCTGTTTTAGTTCGTGGAGCCCATGGTTGAATGCCGCAACGGATATTCCGCTTGCCGCCCCTCTCCAGAAATTTCCCCCAGTAGCCGCCGCCCCGGCTCCTCCGGAAATCCCTGAAAACAGGTATGAACCTACTTTTGTTCTTCCCAAATCCGAAAATCCGTAGAGCTTTGCCGACCACGACCCAATAGTCCCGGAGGCCGCTCCGCTCCAAAAGTCGCCGCCATCGAGAGCAGAAAGCCCTCCCTGAACCAGACCGTGGGATATGCCACGCCCCATTTCAATCCCGAATGATCCTATTCCTGAGCCCGACAGTGCGATATCGAAAACATACCCAATACCGTAAGAAGCTAACCCTGATACGGCGCCTATACCCATGGATTGGAAGAAACCGCCCCAGCTCCAGTTACTGAATCCCCCCTCACTGAAAGCTACGCTGGCCGTATATGTCGCTCCTCCTATGAGCGCCCCGATGACAGGGATTAGCCAAAATGCAAACCTCCCATCCGGATCGACGAACATCAAGGGATTGTTGCCGCAGTAGATGTACGGGTTGGCGAACTGATTGGCGGGATCCGGGTTGAACCAGCGGGCCAAGAGGGGATTGTAGTACCGCGCCCCGAAGTCGTACAATCCCAGAGGCGAGCCGCCTATGCTGGCATCCTGGTATTCTTTGCCCGAATAGAGGTACTTGTTCAGCTGCAGGTTGGCCAGCGAGTGGGCGTATCCCAGCGGGTAGTAGTCCGTGTTCTGCAGCTCGTTCACCAGCGTTCCGTTGCGCACTGCGAGTAAGGCACGGGTATTGCCCAGGTAGTCGGTCTTGTAGTACTTGTAGACCCATGCGGAACCTTCCCTGGCCACCAGGCCTTCCGGTTGGAGCATGTACATCAGTTGTTCCGCCGCCGTTCCGTTCTTGGAATAGACCATCACCGAGCGATAGTAGGTCAAGGAACTGCCTGTCTGCGTGGCCAGTTTCCGGCCGTTCGCTGTGTAAATATAAGTAATCTGATCCGATCCTTTGTATATTTTTTGCGGCAGATTTAAAATATTGTACTCTATCTGTACGCCGGTCATCCCGTCGCGGGTCATATTGCCGTTGGCGTCGTACAGGAAGTCGGCCGAGCCGGATACTTTGGTCAGCACGTTGCCATCGGTAGCGCTTGCGTAGGTGTACGAAAGGTTGTGCAGCAATGTTTCCGAAGCATTAGTCCGCTGTAATGAGAGGATATTGCCGTTCTTGTCGTAGCTGCCTATGGTTTCCTTGTATTTCGCGCTGGATGTCCAGGAAGATCCCGATTTTTCGTAATATGTCGCAGATGTGTATTGCCCCAACTTGTCGTAAGTAAACGCATAGGCTTTCTGGTCGCCCGTGGCGTTGTTGCCCCAGCTAATCTGTGAAATAATCCCGTCCGTCCGGCCCGATACGCCGGAAACGACACTCTTGTCATACCCCAACTTATAGGAGAAAGATGGGGAAGAGGTTGAGATATTCCTTCCGTTTATATCGTACGCATATGCCGTTTGCTCTTTGTTTCCATGTATTTTCTTCGAAACCGTCTGTCCCAGGTCGTCATACGTGTACTCGGCCAGAACGACTTCGTTCTGGGGGTCTCCGGTGATCTTCTGGCGGATCTTCAGCAACCGGCCGTACCCGTCGTAATCGAACCATTTGTTGTACTCATAAGCCACTCCGTTTACCGTTTGTTTGACTTTTGTCTGGACGACCTGGCCGTTGAAATTATGCTTATTGGAAACGATCTCGACCCCGGAAGGGTACAGGTCGGATACGGTTTGGATGGCATTATAATCTTTGTCGTAATAGGTGACCGAGGTCAGCCACTGGTCGCCCGGGATGCCAAGCACTTTCGTTTTCGTACCCGTAGCATGGCCGGTCACGTTATTGGCCGTTTTTGCCGTGCCGGCGATGGCGTCGACCGTAGAAAACCCGTATTTGGCCGCGTCCGTGATCCAGTCGTAATCGTCGTAGTACGTCACGTTCAATACCTGGGACTGCGTCACATTGGTCGGATAGCATTTATTGGTGTATCCGTGCAGCCCCGTACCTCTCTCTTCAAAAGAAAGGTCGTAAACGGAAGACGTCATATGGGTCTTCAATGCATTTGCTACCGACTCCGCCGTTCCGCTGACGGTGGTAGTCCCCGTGGCAATCGGTCTGTTTTGCGAGTCGTATTTGATGAACGACCATTGATTCGAAGCGGCCATTACGGGATTTTGGGACAAAACCAGCCGGTCTAACAAATCATAGACATTCGACGTGCATATCCCGCCGGGGTTCCATTGCCTAATAAGATTTCCACGTTCATCGTACTCGGAGTAATAACAGTACTTTTTCAGATCGGCCGGATTATAGGCCGCCCCCGGGGCCGTAATGAGACTCTCCTGGATCGGCGGGATCACATATCTCTGACGCCCCAGATCGTCGTACACATAGTACGTGATCCGCCGGTCGGTACTGGAAATATACGCTTCCGAGGCGACGAGCTGCCCTTCCTGGTTGACATACTCATATGTGTCGTGATCCTCACCTCCAGTGCCACTATAGGAACGGTGCACTTTTAAAACACCCCCGGTGTAAAATCCTTTATATACCAATTGACCGCTGCCATTTACCATGAATTTTTTAATTTCAGAGTAATTATTGAGCAGATATTGGTGATTGACCGTTTTTCCGGTAGTAATATTATTGCTTGCACCGAACCCTCCTTCTTTCAGTACCAGATTGCGGGGAGAAGCCTCGTATTGTTTTTGGGCAAAAGTATAATTCCGGTCCGGGTCGGTACTTGGCAGATAATTTTGGTAAAAAGTCTGCTGGGCGCCCGCCGGATTGGAAATTCTTGCCCCATTATTAGTCCCCGATGCGGCCACAAAAGAAAGATAGACTGTGGCATCCGCGCGCCCCATATTGTCGTATTCCACAAATGAAACGACGTCTTTGCCGTTTTGCGCGGAAGCGCCGACGTCGACACTTTGGACAAGCCTTTCCAACCCATCATAGTATTTTTTTGTTACAAGGAAGGCAGCCCCGTTGTATTTTTCAACTTTGACGGGTTTTGTGTGGATTATATCCGTTTGCTGTGCCATAACGGCAGGCAAACCGGGCGATCCCATCAGTAATGAGATTAATATATATTTCATTGTTTTCATTTCTCTATTTGATTTATCGGTTAGATCATTAAAGCTATCCCATTTTTCGCCCTTGAACCAACTATCGCAGATGGTATGCATGGACAGAGTCATGGAATTAATTCCAGCTTACAGTCCCTACCTTATACTTTGTACTTGAGATAGATATGGTGCCATTGAGTTTTCCGACAGTATTATTTTCGTCAAACGGTGTGTTGCTCAGGACATACCCATCTTCCCCCACCTGGCCGTCGAATTGGGCGTCGCGCTCATCCGGCTCGTAGGGGTTGATAAAGAAATAGCCCGTAGCATAGACCTGGACGCCCTCGGAAATTATATCCGGGGTACAGGATATATGGATCGCCCAATAACCGTTACGCGGCATGATCGTGCCATAAAAGTTTACCGATTGCGGCCCTGTTTCCGTAAAATGAGCAGTACCGGTAATGTTTTGGGAAATGCCTGTTTTTGTAACGGAAGGCGTAGTAGCCGTTGTTCCGTCGGAAAACGACCAATGACTAAAAGCATATCCATTATAGGCCGTGGCCGACCAGGTAGCCGATCCGCCGGCATTTACTAGGGCGGGGGTTACGGATACCTGTCCGCGGCCAGTTGATCCGCTGCCCACTACAGCTGATAAATTATATTGTACCGCAGTAAACGAGGCTGTTCCCGTCAAGTTGAACCGGATATTGTCTTTTACCGTAACGGAAGCATATGAACTGGTGCCATCGTTGAATTGCCACTGGGAAAATTGATAGCCCGGGTTAGGCGTGGCCGTAAATGTCGCCGATCCTCCCAAACCTACTTGTACGGGATTTACGGATGCGTGGCCGCGTCCCGATGATCCGCCGTCCACACTGGCCGACAGATTAAAAATATCCGATCCATCTATATAAGAATATTTTTCCACGATCCGGCCGTCGTCTTCGACGGATTCCAACATGCCTAAGCTGTTGTAATTGTTCCGGGTAACCCTTCCGTTTTCATTTGCGGCGGATATAATGCCTACTCCCGGTTTGACGACTTGCGTTGTCATGGATGCTTTGACGGGCATTAGCCGTACCTCATCCACATAATGGTTCGGTTCGAGAATTACGGACGAACCGGAAGAGGATGTCCTTACTTCTTCCCAATCCGTACCCTCAGTCCCATTCCATCTCCAGTAGGATAACACATGAGGGCCTCCGATGGTGCTCGCTATAGCCCTATACGACGTGTTTTTGTTTAGCGCATAATTGCCGGATTTGGCACGATTACCCAAAAGGACAGCGACACCCGAAGCGTCCTCTTCAAAGCTCGTATAGAATCCGTTGGACTCATTTACAGCCCCTTTTACATGGGCTATCGGTACAAGGCCGTTATACCCGTATATAATTTGGGTTCCGCGGGCAGTAATTCCGATATCGGATATGAAAGTGGGATTGCCTTTGTCGTTGAAATCCGTGATCTTGGAATTATACTGGTCGTACCTGGAGTCTTTCACCAAGGTCGTCCCGTTTACGACGGACAATGGCGTTATAGCCGTTCCGAGAGGAGTATTGACAAGCAAGGATTTTGTTTCCGAAAGCAAACATCTCTGTGCAACCGGACTCCAGTTATACAGATTGAGCGAACCGCCTATTACGTTAAAATCAGGTTCATCCACATTTCTCCTGTACTTGATGGTCTCTATAGGGGTGGATCTGACGCCGTTCGCCTTTAACCAGCCTATTCCGTATGTTTGTGCCGATTTGGGAAGCGACGTAATATCAATCGCATAATCCTGAGGATAAGTGATGGTCGCGCGGTAATAATTTGCCATAGCATCTCTTGTCTCTATCGCTCGGGGGAATAAATCATCATAAGAGGAATGATAAGAAAAATTCATCTCAGAGTATGGCTCCGGATTCGTAATGGTTTTTTTAGTTAAGACAACCGGCTGGGAAATCCATTGGTACCTGCCTTTATAATATTTTACAGAGGATTCCTCATCTGTAGTAAACAGGGGATAAGAATATACCACCGCTTTTTGAGGATTAAATGACTGACTGTACGTATACGATTCCGAATAGACCGGCTGGGCGGCACTGTTATACTGCGTCATTTTGCTTAACGTTCCTCGGCCAAAGAATTTGGTCGTGTATGGCACTTTGTCCTGTGTGTCGGTGGCATACGAGCCGATACCGCCGGAGGCGCTCAAGGCTGCCTCCCCTTTGACATCCATACAATTATTGAAACTATTGTATTCATAGACGGTATATGCCCCGTTGGGAAGAACTTCTTTTACATAATTATAAACCACGGAAGACCCTGTAAAATCGGTCATCTGAAAATCCGGCCTTTTGGTTATGCTGTATATCACAACCCTGTTGGACCCGGAGCCTCCGTCGTACCGGATACGGGCATATGGTTTGTAAGAGGAAAATATCTGTCCTCCTTTTTTGGTATCTGCCGGATCCTGATAGATATACTGGGTCGTAGACGGTACGGCATTTCCGCTTTCGCAATGGGTGATCGATTTTATCCGCAGGCCTCCCGCCGTTTCCAGCGGGCCGTTCCATTCATTTTGTACATTCGGAGTCGGAAGACGGCCCTGGTGAAGCTCGTACTCGAACTCCGTCCAACCGCCACTGGGATAGATGATCTTTTGCAAAGACCGGTATTTCGTGCATTCCAAGGAAGCCGTTCTCGATACCCCGGCTACATTATATCCAAGAATTGTATGCGCAGGATATACAGGCCCAGTAAGGTAAGCGCCATTAAAATATCCCCAATAATCGATGGAATACGTATTCCTGTTCGGAAAATTCGTCGGACTATAGAAATATTGGAAAGAGCATATGGTCCGCCGCAGGTCGCCGGATGTTTCGTAAATACGGTCAAGCGTCGTGGCAAACCAGCCAAGTTCGAAATGTATGGTCTTTAAATACTCATTGTTGTATCCGTAAACCCGGATATTTCGCAAGTAAGGGCCTGTCCTTACAGTGTTATCGGCGGAACCATGGTCGAACTCCAATTTCCCGAGGTCCCACGTGATCGATGTCAATACCTTGGGGTAAACCGTCGTGATCACATTTATCGGCGTAGTTGTCAGGCTTTTGTGCGCATTGGTGGCCGGTTTGTATTCAAACCTGTAGAGATAATTCCAAAATCCTTTTTCATAGGATGCGCTGGTGGCATAGGAATACCGGGCTATCTGTTTTCCGCCAAAGGATATATTGTCCAGCATCCAACCGGAAACGTAGGTCTTTGTCCGCTCGTAATCCTTATTGTAAGCTTTTTCCCGGGAATCGGCCGTACTTCCGAAATTGTATTTCATTCCCTGCGCATCGGTGATCACAAAATAACTATTGGCGTAATCCGTATTATTCATCCACTCTACTTTGACATCCTGATAAGGTATCAATGCGATCGTTTTATCGTAGTTTATGACAAACATTCCGGACAGTCCGGAGGGAAGTTCAAAATAGTAAAGGTCCGGTTCGCCGTCGAACTTGTCTTCGATCTTTGAACTGATCGCCGAATTCTTCCATTCCGACGCGGTGGAATTAGCCGCCAAAGCACCATGACCATCGAGAAAACCCGTTTCATCGGGCTGGCCGTTTACGAATCTTGAAATACGCCCTGTCCCCGTCAATTTCCAGTTGAGACCCACCGTAGTAGGGTATACATCGGTCTTCAAACCGGAGGCTGTATATTGGACAGAAATAGGAATGTTGAATCCATAGGACGATACGGTATACAAAGACACGTTCACGTTTGCCGTGCCCGTGTAGTAGTCGACGGAAGATTTGACTTGCTTTTCCATCGTCGGCCTCTCGGTTGCCAAAGCGGCGTAATCCGAAGCCATAGTGCCATCCGCCGCCGCACTTGCCATTTGCGGAGTTGAACTACTTTCCCGAAGGATTTCAGGAATATTGTTATCGACAACCGCCGGGGGGGATGTCTGGTTTTTATCCGGCTCGGTACTCTGTGCAAAAAGGCCGCCTGATAGCAAGAACAAGCAGGATAATAGAAATAAATATTTTCTCATTGCATTTTGATTTAAATTGTTTTAGTGTATTTGACGAGAATTGGAGATTGACAATTGTTCCAAAATGTTCCATAGGCTAGTAAATTTGATAGTTAGTAGCTGCTATAATCCGCTAAGCAGGTTACCCGGATAACATCTGTTTGTTTCGATCTAAAATAAGCCTTCAGTACAGGGAAAGAAAGGATTCCGGCATTATCATCTCAATTTTAAAATTCTGTTTATTAGCGTTTTATGCACAAATAATATTACATGGCAAATTGAGTATTGAATGCGGCGGAAAATTTGGAAAAAGGATGTGTGCTGTGAGCTTTTTTACTAAGTTTTCTTTGGCCGCCGATTGAATTATAATTTAATCGGACAGTGGAAAATATGGGCAAATTTGCGCCAAACAATGAAAAATGCATACGATCCATTTATTTGAGAATTCAAATTAAATCGCACAAAGCGATTATTGCTGACGCACGCGTCTGATCGCGCGATCAGAATCCGAACAACAACTTTATATTTTTTTGCCAGTCAACTTTGGGGGGCGCTTTCCTCCGTTTTTAAGGGGACGGTTTAGCGCTTTTTCAGCAATATTAGCAGATCGGACAGATCAAGAAAATGCTGAAAGAACGCATCATCAGAAGTACGGAAGAGAGCCTGGAGCATTAAAAGAAATGCAGGGGAAGTAGTAAGCCCCCCCCCTGGCGGGAGTATAAAACGGGCTGTTAATATTGCTGCCCTATGTTTTAGACGATAAAAATTTGAAATTATCCTTGATCTAGGAACCGGGAATAATCCTGAATGAAGTCTGCGTTCAGCAAAGGTTTTTGGGCAGCTTCCCTACGCCCATTTAATAATTGGGAGTCGTAAAAAGTGGAGTGAAAGATTTGAATATCAACAAGCAAGCGGGAATGGGTCACGGTCTCGTTTTTCGCTCGGTAGGATCTCTGGAAAAGAAATCCTTTTTTTAAAATGATAACGCCTTGTTTTTTGTGGGGTTGTGGCTGATTTTCCTAAATTTTCAATAAATAATTACGTCTTTTTCGTTCCTTTAGCGTCTTTAGAGTAGATAACCGTAAAGAATCATGGCCAAATCTCAATTGCAGGAATTGGAAAGAATCATCGATCAAACACAGCACGCACTGTTTCGTGCCGCTTATTTTCGTACCGGATCGCTCGACGATGCGCAGGATCTTGTACAGGACGTTTTCCTTAAACTGTGGAATGACATTGATCATCTTTCTAAGGTAGAAAATATCAAAGGATATCTTTTTCGCAGTGTGTACAATCATTGTTCGGACTATGGGCGCAAAAAACGCAGGTCCTCTATCGTCCCGCTCGGCGAAACACTGGCCGAAGAACTCTTGGACGAGGACCAGAGCGAACTGCATGCCGAGTACGAACGTATTGACAGACTATTGGGCGCCCTGCCGCCCGAACAGGCCGGGATCATCCGGATGAAAACGGTGGATAATTTGACATTCGTCGAAATCGCACGAATCCTGGACATTCCCCTCACCACGGCCAAATCCCGGTTCAAATACGGTATCGATCACCTAAGAAAGAACTTTTAAATCTGAAAATCCGATGAACTGTACGCATTTCCAAATCCAGATCGATCGCTTGTTGGAAGGCGATCTACCACAGAACGAAGCCGCAGAGCTGCGCCGGCATCTGGCTTCATGCCCCGAATGTGCCCAATATTACCGACAGATCCTGGCTGCCCTGGAGACTCTCACCCCTAGGGTAAACCCTAAGGCTCCCTCATCGCTCAAACGTGAAATACTCCGCCAAGCTGCCGGGCGACCGGCCCATAAAACGATTCCTATGCGTCATTCCCTGCGGAGAGCGCTCTCCCGGATCGCTGCAGCTGTATTCGTTTTGATAGGCTTGGGAACGATATTGATGATAGGAATACAGCCGGCTAACGCGGAGATCAAGCTGCTAAAACAGTCGGCCGAACGCCTGGGACAGGCCAAAACCATAGTGATGACCCTTAATGTCCGCACCCAGGGGAATGATAATTTTGCCAGTATCGATGTGGAGGATTCGCTGATAACACACTCCCTAAGGGTCATTCCTGCCGAGCGCAAATGGCGCCTGGAGAAAAAAAACCATGTCGTGATGAGCGATGGGAAGACACAGTACAGTTGGTTGCCGTTACTTAAATTTGGTAGAATCCATTCGGTGGACGCCAATATTGTGGAAGATTTTTCGATATTCTTCGATCCGAAAAAGATCCTGTTGCACGAAATGGAGGCCGCCAAGAATCCCGGTAGGGAAATGTGCATGTATTCTACCGATAATGAGATACATTTGATCGTTAACGCCAAGGCTAAAGGCGAATATGACAGCGGCTATCTGTTCAGCAGTTCGATCGAAGAATCGGACAACCGCCGGGAATATGTGTTCGACCGGGTGAGTGAGTTGCTTAAGAGCATGAAGATTTATGCCCGTGAAAAAAACGCCGATGTGTTGGTGTTGGAAACCACTGCCATCCAGTACGATACTCCCATCGCTCAGGAGGTATTCACTACCCTGCCGGAGGGTTACACATGGTCTGACCTGCGAGAAGTGGTGGATAGCCCGCTGCTAAAAGGCCTTTCGGCAGAGGAAACCGTGAAAAAGGTTTTTCGGGCCTTATCCGAAAACGACATTGCACCGGTGAAGGCGGCACTCGTATCGAGTGACATCCAGAGTTTGTCGGAAGAATTTCAGGGATGCACAGTCCTGAAATGGGGCAAACCTGCCAGGTCGGGACAGTATCCGGGAGTATATATTCCGTGTGAAATCCGGCTGAAAAATGGGGCGGAAAAGCAGTATACGATAGCATTGCGGAACGACAACCATCCGGATGGAATCTGGGAGATAGACGGCGGGATCTGACCGGGTCGGTGATTTCCATATTATATGCGAAAGGCCCCTGAAACTTAGTTTCAGGGGCCTTTCGTGGCTTCTACCAGTCAGGATAATAACGGGAAAGAAGCGGCTCTTTTTCAAGTACCATCTTGTATTGTTTGAAAAAATGTGTATCTTTGCCTTCGGTTTTGCGGGAATAGCTCAGTGGTAGAGCACCACCTTGCCAAGGTGGGGGTCGCGGGTCCGAATCCCGTTTCCCGCTCGATTTTTTCTGCGGAAATAGCTCAGTGGTAGAGCATCACCTTGCCAAGGTGAGGGTCGCGGGTCCGAATCCCGTTTTCCGCTCCACCAGCAGAGAACGGGCTTGAATATTCAAGCCTGTTTCTCTTTCCGGGCTCGGGTGGTGGAATGGTAGACACGAAGGACTTAAAATCCTTTGGACAGGAATGTCCGTGTGGGTTCGAGTCCCATCCCGAGTACGAATAAATTCTGAAAAGCAATTGCCCAGAAGTTTTACCCCCAGAAAGACACTTCGATAGGTGTCTTTTCTTTTTTAATGCGAAAGACCCCCGTAAAAAAGTTTTGTTTTTTGACCGCCAAATACCAGTTTCTTCGAACCGTTTGCTTATTATTTCTTTTTTGATTATATTAGAGGATGTAACCAATGTTGGAAAGAAGATGAAGAAAACGAAGGAACCCAGCGCCAAGACGCTGGCAAGAAAAGCGAAAGAGGCCGCTATGATCGCCTGGGGGAAAGGGATGCGGGCGCGGTTTAAGGCGGACCTGCGGGAGATGTTCGTCCGGGAAAGGCGGGAGAAACAGGAGTCGGAGGAGGCTAAGCGAAAACAAGCGGAAGAAGCACCTAGATTGGCGGCGATGGCTTCTTTCTTTGATTTGGCGGCCCGGGAGAAAGCGGCAGAACAAAAGGAGAAGGCCGTTTCAGAAGCGGCGAGGAAGTATATCGATTCGCTGGATACGCCGCGGGGAAAACTGGGCCATACCCCTGCGGCCCCGAAAATGGCGCCGGACAAAAACTCGCTGTACCGGAAGGTAGATACCCTGCTTCAGCAAAAGAAACAAGGGCCCACACTGATGGATACGACTCCCAAGCCGGCGGGAGAGACGCGGCAATACTTGACATATGATCCATCGGGATACGGCAATGCTGAAGAGGCCGCCCAGTTTACCCGAGCCCTGATCCCCGTAGTAGACGCCCGCAAAGCGACGAAAGAGGAGATGGATTATCTGAACCGGGCATTGGTGGCTTACCTAAATAATGCAAAAATATATGGGTATACAGCCACAATGCCGCAACAATTGTCATTCGACGATGAAAAGGCAAAAAGCCTGGAAGCAAAATATCCAAGTATGAAATATCAGGCTATTTTTATTCCAAATATCAAGCAAAATAAATCATTTACAATAAACGGCAATGAAGTCCCTTACCTCGGAATAATGCAAATCGTGCCCGGCTTTAGCCTGAAAACCCTCGAACGGGACAGCCAACAGGCCAAAGCCCGCGGTGAAGCCTCTACGTCCAGCCAATACCATCGGTTCAACCACGAAATGGGGCACAACGAGCACCGGACTACCTATCCGGACTCGTTCCTCCACCCGGATAAAAAGATCATGGACGGGGCCGACGAATCCTACATTTACAATCACGTAAGCCATTATCCCCGGACGTATTGGGGCAAGGATTACACAATGTACATCCAGGAAGTATTCGCCGAGATATGGGCGATGGTGATTAACGGGGATACGCTCGAGCCGGGAGTGCAACAGATTTTTAACCGGATCAAAGAAAACCGGCCGAAATAAGGATTATATTTGTGGGAAACAATCCCGATATAAAATGAAAAGACTCCTACTGGCCGTCGTGGCAATGCTCATCAGCTATGGGGCGTATGGGCAGTTATCCAGCCTTTCCCTTTACGAATACGAATGGTCGGATCATTTTTCTATGTTTGGACTAGATGGAGAAGAGTATACAGTTATGCATTGGTATCTCAAATATCCCCGTTTTCAGGGCTGGACCCATAAAATGGTAAATGGATACATAGAATACCACGAGGAACTTATAAAAGGGTTGGACAGCCTTAAAAAACAAAAGTGGGCCGATTTTAAAGATTCGATCCAACAGAGAGGAAGAGGATTGTTTCCCCGCTATTCGGATAAAGCGGATTCGCTGTACGACGCATCCTATGCCGAAAAACTGGAAACCATCCGGCAAATGATCGGGGAGGACGTGTATTTCATGCTGGGGGCCGTCAAACCGGGAAACCGGTTGTGGATCGTCCGGTTCAAGCCGCGGCGTATCTGGGTCAACGAACGCTGGGCGGTAAGTGGCCCGACGGTGGTGATCGGCTCCGAAGAGGATGTAAAAAAGGCGGGAGACCTTAAGGTACTGAAGTAATCGTTTAGGGGTTTTATTTGTGGGTGCGTTTTATTTTTGTTTTAGTCCCGGCTTTCAGAAAAAATCCGGTGAATTGATCCGGAAAAATAGTATGTTTACAAAACCATTTGCATGTCTGACCTGCCGGAATAATTTGTTGACCTGCGGGAAAATGCCTGCCTGGAGGAGCGTTTAATAAAATACTACTTAAGAGATCCTAAAATGATACGGAATCCCGAAATCCAGTTTGAATCCCCGGAAAAGATCAAACAATTCCAGCAGGAACGGATGAAAGAAGAATTGGAATATTTGGGTGCCTGTTCCCCGTTTTATAAGCGGATGTTTGCGGAAAAGGGTATCGACCTTTCCCGGATAAAATACTTGGAAGACTTGCAAAAAATACCGGTGACTACCAAGCATGACCTTCAGGCATTCAATAAGGATTTTATATGCGTGCCCAAGGCGGAGATCATAGATTATGTGACCTCTTCGGGGACACTTGGCGATCCGATCTCTTTTGTATTGACTTCTTCCGACCTCGATCGTTTGGGATACAATCAAGCCCTTTCTTTTTCTACTGCGGGATTTTCCAAAGGTGATATCCTTCAATTGATGACCACGATAGGCCGTCGTTCACTGGCCGGGATGGCTTGCTTTATGGGTGCGCGGGAATTGGGCTGCGGGATGGTGCGGGTAGGGAACGGCCTGCCTGAATTGCAATGGGATACCATCCACCGGGTGGAACCCAACGGGTGTATCGTGATCCCGTCTTTTTTGATCAAATTGATGGATTATGCGGAAGCCAACAGTATCGATTACAATGACAGTTCTTTGCGAAAGGCACTCTGTATGGGAGAGAATCTGAGGCTCCCCGATTTTTCCTACAATACACTCGGCCATCATATCCATGAACGGTGGCGGGAGTTGTCTCTCTATTGTGCTTACACGTCGACCGAAATACAGACTTCTTTCACCGAATGCGATCGGTTCGAAGGCGTGCATCTGCCTCCGGACCTGATCATTGTGGAACTTCTGGATTCCGACAACAACCCGGTGGGCGAAGGGGAACCGGGCGAGGTCACCATAACTACGATCGGGGTGCGGGGAATGCCTTTGCTCCGGTTTAAGACGGGCGACACCTGTTTCCATTATAACCAACCCTGCTCCTGCGGGCGAAATACTCCGAGGTTGAGTCCGGTGATCACCCGGAAGGAACAGATGATCCGGTTTAAAGGGGTGGCGGTCTACCCGGCCGTATTATACGATATTCTGGACAATATCCCGGATGTGAAGAATTATATCGTAGAGGTGTATACCGACAAGCTGGGATTGGACCAGATACTGATAAAGATAGGTTGTGAGGACGGCAGCGGCGGATTTGCCAAGCGGATAAAGGATACGTTCCGCTCCCGGATATTGGTCGCTCCGCAGATCGTGTTTGAACCGGCGGAATACATAGCCCGGCTGCAGATGCCGCCGATGAACCGGAAGCCCATAAAATTTGTGGATCTGCGGGAAACGAAATACGACTTTTTTTAATATCCTGCGGAGGGATCGGGCTTCCCGGTTTTTTCCTTTGCAAAGGAACCAGGCCCGTTTCGATAGGCGGTGAGTCGGCGGAACCGGATCAATCCTGTGGGAATTTCCGCCGGGTTTTGGCGGCACTCAAAACTTTAACTTTTTATTTTTCTCCTTTTTTGCGCTGTTTCGACCGTGTTTTTGGAAATAAATGGCCCCCCCCGAAAATTAAAATTTGGAACGGGAGATTTTTGTTTTACATTTGCACTGACACTAGTGTCAGACAATACAGTAAGAAGATAAAAAATCAGGTAAGGCATACCCTGAAGAAGCGGGACACATAAGACAACCCAATAAACCCAGGAGTGATATGGAAAATTACAGGATAGGATTGGATATAGGCTCTACCACGGCCAAAGCCGTAGCGGTAGACCCTGACGGGCAGATCGTTTTTTCTTTGTACCGGCGCCATATGGCGGATATTCCCGGCGCGGTAGCGGCCCTTTTCGCCGGGATGGAAAAAGAACTCCCGCAAGTGAAAGCGCGGATATCGGTCACCGGTTCGGTCGGCATGGGGTTTGCCGAACGGTTCGACCTGCCGTTCGTGCAGGAAGTTTCGGCTACCGTGCGGGCCGTGCGGGAACGGTACCCCGACATATCGACCGTGATCGACATCGGCGGGGAGGACGCCAAGATCGTGTACCTGAATGCCGCGGGTGGCGCGGATATGCGTATGAACGGGAATTGCGCCGGAGGTACGGGCGCGTTTATCGACCAGATGGCCTCCCTTTTGGGAGTCGAGGTGGAGGATATGAATGCCCTGGCCGAAAGGATGCAGAGCATATACCCGATAGCTTCCCGTTGCGGGGTGTTTTCCAAGACCGACGTGCAGAACCTGGTGAGCAAGAACGTGACCAAAGAAGATATCGCCGGATCCATTTTCCGGGCTATTGCGGTGCAGACGGTCGTGACCCTCTCGCATGGGGTACAGGTGAAACCGAAGATCCTTTTCTGTGGCGGCCCGCTCAATTTTATCCCGGCCCTGCGTAGGGCATTCCTCGATTATATGGAGCTCGGCGCAGAAGATGTCGTCACGCCTCCCGATGCCAACCTGATACCCGCCCTGGGTACGGCTTTGTCCTGCACGGAAGGCCAGACGCGGACGATCGGGGAAATACGGGAGATGCTCGAGCGCGGCGGAGACCCCGGAAAGATGAAACAGACGCTCCGCCTGCCGGCTATATTTGCCGATGGGCAGCAGTACGCCGAATGGAAAAAAGAAAAGGAACGTTTCGATATCGGCCGTTCGGAGCCTAAAGAAGGGCGGAACGAGGTTTGGCTGGGGATTGATTCGGGCTCCACCACCACCAAGATCGTCGCGGCCGACGCGGAAGATAAGGTACTGTTCTCCTATTATGCTCCCAACCAGGGTAATCCCATCCAGGCGGTGAAAGCCGGATTGGCCGAATTGGCTGCGAAATTTCAGGGAAAGGATTTGCGTATCATGGGCAGTTGTTCTACCGGCTATGGGGAAGACCTGATCAAGGCGGCATTCAACCTGGATCATGGGATTATAGAAACGATCGCCCATTATGCATCCGCCCGTAAGATCACCCCCGACGTATCGTTCATCTTGGATATCGGCGGGCAGGATATGAAAGCGATGTTCATCAAGAACGGGGCGCTCTACCGGATGGAGATCAACGAAGCGTGCTCGTCCGGATGCGGGGCTTTCATCGAAACGTTCGCCAAATCGCTGGGTTATACGGCGGCGGAATTCGCCGGCCACGCCTGCCGGGCCGCAGCCCCGTGCGACCTGGGTACGCGCTGCACGGTGTTCATGAATTCGAAAGTAAAACAATCCCTGCGGGAAGGGGCTTCGGTAGGCGACATTGCCGCCGGGCTGTCCTATTCGGTGGTGCGCAACTGCCTGTACAAGGTGCTGAAGATAAAAGGCCCTTCGGAACTGGGCGATAAGATCGTCCTGCAAGGGGGCACGATGCGCAACGACTCCATCGTGCGCACGTTCGAATGGCTGACCGGCAAGACGGTGTACCGGAGCAATATCCCGGAACTGATGGGCGCCTATGGGTGTGCTTTGTACGCAAAAAACCATTTCGAAGGACAGGACGGGGTGACGTTGGACGAATTGCTGTCCCTGGCGGAATATGCCCCGCGCGAACTCCACTGCAAAGGTTGTGAAAACGCCTGCCGCATCCAGAAATATACTTTCACCGGCGGGAATGTGTTTTATTCCGGCAACAAATGCGAAAAAGTCTTTTCCAACAACGGCTGCGGAGGCGTGGCCGGACGCAACGTCTATGCCGAGAAATACGCGCTGCTTTTCGGGGAGGAAGGTTCCTGCGAAGGTAGTGGAATGCCGGTGATAGGTATCCCCCGCTGCCTGAACATGTACGAAGAGTACCCGTTTTGGAAGGCGCTTTTCGAAGCGTGCGGTATCCGTACGGTGCTGTCTTCGCCTTCGACCTACGCCCGGTACGAATCCGGAGTGCATTCGGTCATGTCGGACAATATCTGTTTCCCGGCCAAACTGGTGCACAGCCATATCTACGACCTGATGGACAAAGGGGTAGACCGCATATTCATGCCCTATGTGGTCTTCGAGAAAAGCGACGATAAAAAAGCGGTGAACAGCTACAACTGCCCGATCGTGTCCGGCTATTCGGACGTGATACGCAGCGCGGTAGACCTTACCGTGCCGGTGGATTCCCCGCCGTTCACGTTCAAGGACGAAAAATCGCTGGGTAAATGCGGGGCGGACTACCTCAAAACGCTGGGAGTGCCCCCCGGAACCGTCAAAAAGGCGCTGAAAGCGGCCTTGGAGGCCTCGAGTAATTATGAAGATCAGCTCCGGGAAAAGAACCGGCGGATATTCCGCAAAGCCCGGGAAAACGGGCGGCTGACCATTCTTTTGGCCGGGAGGCCCTATCATACCGATCCGCTGGTGCAGCACAAGATATCCGATATGGTGGCTTCGATGGGGGCCGACGTGATCACGGAAGATATCGTACGGGGAGACGAATCCATATCGTTGGAAGATATCCACCATGTGTCGCAGTGGGCGTATGTGAACCGTATCCTGCGGGCAGCCCGCTGGGTGGCCGAGCAGGGCAGCGACGTGCATTTCGTGCAGATGACTTCGTTCGGCTGCGGGCCGGACGCATTCCTGCTCGACCAGGTAAAGGCCGTGCTGGAGCGCTACGGAAAAAGCCTGACGATCCTTAAGATAGACGATATGAGCAATATCGGCTCCCTGAAACTACGGGTACGCTCGCTGATCGAGAGCCTGCGATTCGACAGTCCGGAGCGGCGGAAAGTACAGCCTTTCGTCACCACGCGGAAGTTCACTGCGCAGGAGCGTTCGCGGAAGATCATCGCCCCGTTTTTTACCGACTATATTTCCCCGCTGTTGCCGGCGTTCTTCCGGCGGGCCGGGTACGACCTGGAGGTACTCCCCGAGAGCGATATGGAGTCGGTGGAGGAAGGACTCAAGTATGCCAACAACGAAATATGCTATCCGGCTACCCTCATCGTGGGGGATATTGTCAAGGCCCTTAAGTCCGGCCGGTACGACCCCGAGAAAACGGCTGTGGCCATCACCCAGACGGGCGGCCAGTGCCGGGCGTCCAATTACCTGACGATGATCAAGAGTGCGCTGGTGGATGCCGGGTTCAGCCAGGTGCCTGTCGTTTCGCTGGCTTTCGGCAGCGGGGGGAGCAACGACCAGTCCGGGTTTACCATCAACTGGTTCCGGTATATGCGTTTAGCATTGGATACGATCCTGTATGGGGATTGCATTTCCAAGTTCTACCACGCCACGCTCGTGCGGGAGGCGGAAAAAGGACAGGCCAAGGCGCTAAGGGACCATTACCTGGAACGGGCTAATAAGTATATTCTGGAGAACGATCCTAAAGGTTTGCAGCGGTTGTTGTCCGAAGCGGCGCTGGCGTTCGACGAGGCGGCCTCCAAAGATGCCGACTACCCGAAAGTAGGGGTGGTGGGGGAAATATTCCTGAAGTTCTGTTCCTTTGCCCATAAGGGTATCCTGAATTGGCTTTCCGACCGCGATATCGAGATCGTGCCGCCGACGTTGATCAATTTCTTCCTCCAGAGTTTCGTGAACGACAAGGTGCGCCGCGAAACGCATATGGCCGACAGCCGGGTGCCTTCGTTCGTCCATAAGGCGATTTACCGGATGATATTTTCCGAAGTGGGGAAATTCAACCGGATCGCTTCCGATTTCCGGTATTTCACGCCGTTCACCGATATTTTCGACGAGGCTCGCCACGGCAGCGAGGTGGTGTCGCTCTCCGCGCAGTTCGGGGAAGGCTGGCTGCTGCCGGCCGAGGTGGTGTCGTTCGCCCATGCCGGGGTGAACAACGTGCTGAGCCTCCAGCCGTTCGGCTGTATCGCCAACCATATCGTATCGAAAGGCGTGGAAAAACGGATAAAGACCCTTTATCCGCAGATGAACCTTTTATCCCTGGATTTCGACAGCGGGGTGAGCGATGTCAATGTGACCAACCGCCTCCATTTGATGATAGACAACCTAAAATAAACGCACAAAGATGAGCCACACAGAAGACCTTGAAAAAAAGATCGTAGAGACCGCCAAGCAGGTATTTATGGAGAAAGGATTCCAGAATACCAGTATGAGCGATATCGCCTCCGCCGTAGGGATCAACCGTACGGCCCTGCATTACTATTTCCGTACGAAAGACAAGATATTCCAGTCTGTGTTCGGTACGCTGGTGCTGTCTTTCACTCCGAAGATACAGGATATCCTGTCGGGAAATGCGACTTTTTTTGAAAAGGTGGACCGTATCATCGATGAATACTTCCGTATTTTTTCTGAAAATCCTTACCTGCCGCGCTTTATCATGGGCGAGGTGAACCGGGATGCGGGCCATCTGCTTTCGGTAGCCGAAAAGATGGGTTTTGAACAATATATCCATGCCGTCATCGAGGCGGTCGAGGCGGAAATGGAAGCCGGGCATATCCGGCGCGTCCCAGTGCATGTCATTTTCCTTTCGTTCGTCAGCCAGGTGACTTTTCCGTTCATGGCCCGGAAGCTGATCTACCAAACCCTGTGCGGCGAAAATAAAGAGGAAGATTTTAAAGCGGTCGTAGAGGAATGCAAGCGATCGGTCTCGCTCCAGATGCGCCTGCTGCTCGATCCGGCCAACAAGGTACAAATCCCTCAAACTATGTGCTGATCCGTTCGGCATGAATTATGAACAACAGCCCGCAAGGTCGGCAGGGGGTGAAACCGCCCAAAGAATTTTTCAAAATACCGTTTTCCGGCACTTTTTTGCCATAAAAGAATAAAAGCACGGTTTCCGGTATGAACGTGCTAAAAAACAGGCGTTTTCCGGACAACCGTTTTTTTACATCGATATTATTCTTAATTTCGCGTGGCTGAAAAAAATGTATTATGAACTGGTTGTATGATCTCTTTTTCGGTGCGGGAATCGCACATACCGTCGTCGTTTTCGCCGTGGCGATCGCGGTGGGTATCCTGTTGGGGAAGATCAAGGTGTGGGGAATATCCCTGGGTATCACCTGGGTGCTGTTCGTCGGGATATTCCTGTCCCATTTCGGGATGCGGGTAGACCCCTCCACCCTGGGATTCATCAAAGAATTCGGACTGATCCTTTTTGTGTATTCTATCGGTATGCAGGTCGGTCCGGGCTTTTTCTCCGCCTTTAAGAAAGGCGGGATACGGCTTAATCTGTTCGCTATCCTGATCGTCCTTTTGGGAGTGGCTACCACGCTGGTCATTTTCTGGGTTACGGGTACGCCGATCACCACGATGGTGGGTATACTCTCGGGAGCGGTGACCAATACGCCCGGGTTGGGGGCTGCCCAGCAGGCCTACAGCGATATGGGCGGGCAGGATCCGACCATTGCCATGGGGTATGCGGTGGCATATCCGCTCGGCGTTATCGGGATTATCCTGGTGTATATGCTCCTGCGGGGAATATTCCGGGTAAATTACGAAAAGGAGACGGAATCGGCCCAACACCGGGCCGCCGAAAAAATGGCACGGGCCACGCACGTGTCGCTTCAGGTGGAGAATCCGGCCATTTTCGGGAAAACGATCCGGGACGTATCCCATCTGACGGGGAAAAAATTCGTCGTTTCCCGGGTGCTGCATGTGAATTCCGCCCTCGAAATAGGCAATGCGGATACGGTGCTCGGACAGGGGGATAAACTGCTGGTCATTGCGTCGGTACAGGATATGGCGGCCGTGACGGCTATGATAGGCTGCCGGATAGTCATGCACCGGGCGGACTGGCAGAAACTGGACGCCAAGATGGTGTCCCGCCGGGTAATGGTGACCCGCAGCGAATTGAACGGGAAATTGTTGGGCGAACTGGAGATACCGGCGGCTTACGGGGTGAACTTCACCCGGATAAACCGCGCCGGGCTGGACTTGGTGGCCCATCCGGAACTCGCCTTGCAAGTGGGTGACCGGGTGACGGTCGTAGGGCCGGAGGCCAATATCGCCGGGGTGGAAAAATTGTTGGGCAACTCGATGAAACGCCTTCGCGAACCCAACCTGGTAACGATATTCATCGGCATATTCCTCGGGGTGGCCGTAGGTTCCATTCCTTTTGCTTTCCCGGGTGTGCCGCAGCCGGTCAAACTGGGATTGGCGGGCGGCCCGCTCATCGTGGCGATCCCGATCAGCCGTTTCGGGCCCAGCTTCAAACTGGTCACTTATACTACGGCCAGCGCTAACCTGATGCTCCGCGAGATAGGGATCACCCTTTTCCTGGCGGCTGTCGGACTGGGAGCCGGGGAAGGTTTTGTAGATACCGTGGTGGACGGCGGCGGATTGATATGGGTATGGTACGGGTTCCTGATCACCGTAATCCCACTGTTTTTGGTGGGGGTGGTCGCCCGGCTGTTCTTCAAGATGAATTATTTCACCCTGATAGGAATGGTGGCCGGAAGTATGACCGACCCGCCGGCCCTGGCGTTCTCTAACGAGCAAACTTCGACCGATTTGCCGGCCGTGGCCTATTCGACGGTCTATCCGCTGGTGATGTTCCTGCGGGTGTTGTCTGCCCAATTGTTGATTATATTTTTGGTCTGACCGGGCTACACCAAACAGATATAAAACCAAAAATCCCCGGGAATTCCCGGGGATTTTTTATGGAATATAACCTGGGCGGGTTATTTCAGGGCCAATTGCCATTTCCAGGCCGAAAGAGTCATGTCGTCCAACGACAGGCCGGCTTTCCACCCTAATACTTCATTGGCCCGGGACGGGTCTGCCCAGATCTGTTCGATATCCCCTTCGCGGCGGGGGGCTATCTGGTAATTCACTTTCACACCCGTTACTTTTTCGAACGATTTGATCACGTCCAGTACGCTGTACCCGTGTCCGGTGCCCAGGTTGAATACTTCGCAGGGTACTTCCGCTTTATTCCCGAGCAGGCGATCCACCGCTTTTACATGGGCTTTGGCCAGATCGACCACATGGATGTAATCGCGGATGCAGGTGCCGTCGGACGTGTTGTAATCGTCCCCGAAGACCGACAGGCTCTCGCGGATACCGGCCGCGGTCTGGGTGATATAAGGCATGAGGTTCATCGGTACGCCGTTGGGCAGTTCGCCGATAAGGGCCGACGGGTGCGCCCCGATGGGATTGAAATAGCGCAGTAGGACGGCGTTTATCTGGGGAAAAGCCTTGGCGGCATCCCGGATGATCTCTTCGCTCACCTGTTTGGTATTGCCGTAAGGGGATTCGGCCGGTTTGATCGGGTCGGTTTCCCGTACGGGCGGGTGTTCGGGCTGCCCGTACACGGTGCAGGAGGATGAGAATACGAAAGCGCCTGATTTTTCCCGGATGCATTCCAGTACGTTGAGCAGCGAAACCAGGTTGTTGCGGTAGTAGAGCAGCGGTTTGTGGACGGATTCGCCCACGGCTTTGGAGGCAGCGAAATGGATAGTGGCTGCGATGGGATATTTTTCAAAAAGGGCTTTTACCTTTTCAGCGTCTTTGAGGTCTATCTGTTCGAAAGCGGGGCGCATGCCGGTGATCTTTTCGATGCGGTCCACTACTTCGGCCGACGAGTTGGACAGGTCGTCCGCGATGACGGTCTCGAAGCCTTTCTGTTGGAGTTCGACCACGGTGTGGGAACCGATGTAACCGGTACCCCCGGTGACCAGGATTGTTTTTGCCATTTTCGTTATGCTTTTGTTTTGTAATGAATATCGGATAATCCCCGCAGGCGTTCGGCGGCCGTTTCGGCGGTAATGTCGCGCTGGGGCTCGGCCAACATTTCGTAACCCACCATGAATTTTTTGACCGTTGCGCTGCGCAGCAGCGGCGGATAGAACGAATAATGCATGTGCCATTCGGGATGCGGCCCGTCCGTGGGCGCCTGGTGGATGCCCGCCGAATAAGGGAAGGGGCAGAGGAACAGGTTGTCATATTTGACGGTAACGGTCTTGAGCATGCGGGCAAAGGCGTCCCGTTCATCCGGGGTGAGTTCCGTAATGGCAGTCACATGCCGGCGGGGGATGACCATCGTCTCGAACGGCCAGGTAGCCCAAAACGGCACCAGGAGTATGAAATGTTCGTTGGCCGCGATAATGCGCTCGCCCAGGGCCAGTTCCTTTTCGGCATAATCGGCCAGCAGGCTGCGGCCCGTCTTTTCGAAATAGGCTTTTTGGCAGATGGTTTTCTTGGCCGGTTCGCCGGGGATGGAACTTTGTGCCCAGATCTGCCCGTGCGGATGGGGGTTGGAATTGCCCATGATACCGCCTTTGTTCTCGAATATCTGCACGTGTTCTATCCAGTCTACGGCTCCGAGCTCGGCGTATTGTTCGGCCCAGACGTCCACGACCCGGCGGAGTTGCTTCGGGGACATTTCGGCCATCGTCAGGCTGTGGTCGGGTGTGAAGTCGATCACCCGGCAGATGCCGCGTTCGCTGCGGGCCACCAACAGCCCGTCCAGGTCGTATTGTCCCTGGGGCGTATCGGGCAGCAGGGCCGAAAAATCGTTTTGGAAGACGTAAGTATCGGTATAGTCGGGGTTCACTTTCCCTCCGGCCCGGGTGTTGCCGGGGCAGAGATAGCAGTCGGGGTCGTAATGCGGCCGCTCATCGGCCTGTACGGCTTCCGTTTTGCCATTCCACGGCCGTTTGGCCCGGTGGGGCGATACGAGTACCCATTCCCCGGTGAGGATGTTCAGCCGGCGGTGTGAGTGATCCTGAAGGTTGAATTTTTCCATTTGTTGTAATTTCGGAGCGGCAGGCTGCACGCCCGCCATTCCCTTCCTAAAATTCTTCGTGGCAGCCGTCCTGAACGGTGGTTTTGTAAGCTTTCATGTCCACTCCGAACCGGTCTTTGTACGCTTTTTTCATTTTGTCGATGAACGCATCGGCATAGGACGCCTTTACCAGGTTGATGGTGCAGCCGCCGAAACCGCCCCCCATCATGCGGGCGCCGATCACGTTTTCGTCGCTGGCGGTCTGTTCCACCAGAAAATCCAGCTCGGGACAACTCACCTCGTATTCCTTGGACAGCCCGTAATGCGTGGCGTACATCATTCGTCCGGCGCCTTCCAGGTCGCCGGCCTTCATCATTTCGCAGGCCCGCTCCACCCGGATCACTTCGCCGACCACATAATGCAGCCGGCGGTAGACGGTTTCCGGGAATTTATCCTTGTGGGCTTCCAGATCCTCCATGCGCACGTCGCGCAGGGACGAAATCCCGAAGAGTTTTTTGCAGATTTCGAGACCTGCTTCGCATTCCTTGCGGCGGGTGTTGTATTCGGAAGAGGCCAGTTCGTGTTTTACCCGCGTGTCGCAGAGCACCACGATGTAGTCGCCCAGTTCGAAAGGGAAGTATTCGTACGAGAGGTTCCGGCAGTCCAAGCGGATCACGTGGTCCTTTTGGCCCATCACGCTGGCGAACTGGTCCATGATCCCGCAGTTGACCCCCGCAAAGGTGTGCTCGGTGAGCTGTCCCATTTTTACGATGTCGGTCTTTTCGATACCCAGATTGAAAATGGCATTCAACGCTGTGCCTACCCCGCATTCCAAGGCGGCGGAAGAGGAAAGGCCTGCTCCGAGCGGAATGTCGCCGCCGAAGACCATGTCGAAACCTTTGAGTTTATATCCGTTTTCCTGCAGTTGGTTGCACATGCCCATCACGTACGTTCCCCAGAAACCGACTTTCGGGGCCAGGGCGTCGAGCGAAAACTCGAAGCTTTCGTCCAGATCCACGGCGAAAAGGCGGCACAGTTTGTCCTGCCCGTTGGGCGCGACGGCGAAATAGATCGCTTTGTCGATGGCGGCAGGAAGGACGTACCCGTCGTTGTAGTCGGTATGTTCCCCGATGATGTTAATGCGCCCGGGGGCGACGAATACCCGGGGGGAGGAGGTGAAAAGTTCCCGGAATTTTTGGATCACGGCTTGTTTTTGCATGGTGATAGGCGTTTTTTATTTGGCAACCGGTCAGGAGTATTATTCTGGGGTCGGTATGCGTAGATTATAGAGGGTAAAAGTACGAAACCCCGGCCCATAATCGCAAATCCGGCCTCCCTTTTTTGTCTGCCGGTTGTAAAAATCATCGGCCAGCTCTGCGGAACGGCCGGGGAATTGATTATATTTGTATCGTATGCATCCACTACTAAAAAAATCGGTATGAAAAACGTATTTTATTATGACACCCCGATCGGGAAGATCGGGATAGCCGATAACGGGGACTTCGTGACCGGACTGTTCTTCGGGAATTCCTACCGGCCGCAAGGCGCACAGGAAAAGGAAACGCCCCTGATAAAGAGAACGATGGATCAGCTCCGGGAATATTTTGCCGGCACCCGTACGGAATTCGACGTGCCGGTGGCCCTGCAGGGGACCGAGTTCCAGACGCAGGTGTGGAAAGCCCTGATGGAGATACCCTATGGGCAGACTTGTACGTACGGGCAGTTGGCTGCCCGGATCGGGAATCCCAAAGCGTCCCGGGCCGTGGGCCTGGCCAATAACCGCAACCCGGTCTCCATTATCGTGCCGTGCCACCGGGTGATAGGCGCTTCCGGGAAACTGGTGGGCTACGGTGGGGGGCTGCCAGCCAAAGAGCGTTTGCTGGGCCTCGAGCGGAAAGTAAGCGAAAAACGGTAGAAAGAACGAAATGTGGGAAGAGGTCGGGTTGTCCGGCCGGCAATGAAGAGATCTTTTGACGATGGATTGGAAATTGACCCTGCAGATCGTAGGGATAGCCCTGGGGCTGCTTTACCTCTATCTGGAATACAGGGCGAATATTTACCTGTGGGTGGTGGGTCTGATAATGCCGGTAGTGCACGGTGTGTTATACTACAATGCGGGATTGTACGCCGACAGTTCGATGCAGGTGTATTATGTGCTGGCCGGGTTTTACGGCTGGCTGGTGTGGCGCAATGCGCCCCGGAAAAGCAAATACATCCATATTACCCATACGCCATCCCGGCTGATCCTGCCTTTGGTGGCCGTATATGCGGCGGCCCACTTGGCTATTTATTTCGTGCTGGTGAATTTCACTAACAGTACGGTGCCTTTTTGGGACAGTTTCACCACGGCGCTATGCATCGTAGCCATGTGGATGCTTTCGCGCAAATATGCCGAACAATGGCTGGTGTGGCTCGTGGTGGACGTGACGACCGTCGGGCTTTATATCTACAAAGACATTCCTTTTACAGCGGGACTTTACGGGCTTTACTCGGTGCTGGCGGTATTCGGCTATTTCCGTTGGCGGCGGATGATGCGCGAAGACCAGGCGCATCGGACGGCTTTATCGCAGGCGTAGTTTCCCGGACTTGGAGCAAGCGGTGATTTTTTTCTTGGAAATTATTTCTTTTTTGATTATATTTGTGAGTGAGACAGTGCAAGGAGCACGGGACGAATAAAATCGGAAAAGAAATGAAGATAGAAGACATTACCCAGGGTACATCGGCCGCCGATATGGTCGAAACTCTGAAAAAACGCGCGACACCCCAGCCGGAGATCGGGCAGTTGAAGAAACAGTATTTTCCCCAAGGGCACCGGATATTCGATACCTCGGAACGTCCGGACAAGATCGTGCGGGGCGCGGACGGGGAGATGGAACGGTTCGAAAAGGTAGCGAGGATCGCCCTGCCGCTGCAAAGGGTTATCGTGGAGCGCGCGGTGGCTTTCCTGTTCGGGCATCCGGTAAAGGTGAGCTGTGCGGCGGAAAGCGACCGGCAGGCGGCGGCGTTCGAGGCGGTCAAGCGGACGCTCGCCGACAACAAGATAGACTCCCTCAACCGGCGGCTGGCCCGTACCGTGATGTGGGAAACGGAAGCCGCGGAACTGTGGTATCCGGTGGCGGAGAATGGCTTTTGGGAGCATATCGGCCGGGACGAGCGCTTTTCTTTCGTGAAAGAAGTCGCCCCGCAGTACAAACTTCGGGTGGCGCTGTTCTGCCCTTCGCAAGGAGACCGTCTGTACCCGGTGTTCGACAATTACGGCGATATGACGGCCTTTTCGCGGGGCTACACCACGGTTTCGGACGGACGGGAGAAAGAATTTTTCGAGACGTATACCGATACCGAGGTCGTCTATTTCGAGCGCGCGGACAAGGGGGCCTGGCAGTTGACCGGACGCCGGGAGAACAGGCTGGGAAAAATACCGGTAGTCTATGCCCGGCAGGATAAATGCGAATGGGCCGATGTGCAGGGGCTTATAGAACGGTTGGAAAAACTGCTATCCAATTTTGCCGATACGAACGACTACCATGCGTCGCCGAAAATATTCGTTACGGGGGAAATCCGCGGTTTTGCCCGCAAAGGAGAGACGGGGGCGATTATCGAAGGCGAGGCCAATTCGACGGCGCAGTACCTTTCCTGGCAGCAGGCCCCGGAATCGGTTCGCCTGGAGATCAGCACGCTGTTGAACATGATATACAGCACTACCCAGACGCCGGATATTTCCTTCGAATCCGTCAAAGGGCTGCCGAGTTTGTCCGGAGTAGCGCTGCGTATGCTTTTCCTGGATGCCCACCTGAAAGTGCAGAATAAGAGCGAGCTCTTCGGGGAGTACCTCGAACGGCGCATGAACATAGTCAAGCGCTATCTGGCGGTGCTCAACAAAGAACTCGATCCGCATGTGCGGCAGATAGAGGTGTGCCAGCGTATCGAACCGTTCATGGTGGACGACCGTTCGGCGATGATCCAGGCCCTGAATATGGCCAACGGCGGCCGGGAGCTCGTATCCCAGCGCACGTCGGTGCGCATGGCAGGACTTTCCGACGATCCGGACGGGGAATACGAGCGTATCGTGGCCGAAAAGGACGCCGAAAGGATCACCGACGGCACGCTGAACATCGGGGGATAAAATTTTTGAAAACCGGAGAAAAAGAGTACCTTTGCGCTCTTGTAAACAAGCAAGATAAAAGGTAATATATAAGCGCTTAATAAACAGATGAAAGTTTCGAGAGAGAACAAAGACGCCCTGAATGCCGTCATCAAAGTGGAGGTAGCCGAGGCCGACTACAGTCAGGCTGTGGAAAAATCACTTCAGAATATCCGCAAGAACGCCAATATCCCCGGGTTCCGCAAGGGAATGGTACCTGCTTCGGTCATCCAGAAGCAGTACGGTGCGATGACTATGGCCGAGGAGATCAATAAACTGGTCAACAATGCGGTGGACGAGTACATCCGCAACGAAAAGCTCGATATTTTCGGACAGCCCCTGCCGCTGCCCCAGAACATCGACTGGGAGACGGCCAAGAATTTCTCTTTCGAATTCGAGATCGGTATTATCCCCCAGGTGACGGTAAAGCCGGAAGACGCTTCTAAAAAAGTGGTTTCCTACCGTATAAAGGTAAGCCCGGAATATATCGACGACCATATCGCTTCGCTGGCCAAACGTTTCGGCAAGATGACCGAGACCGAGGCAGTGGAGAAAAAATCCGACGTGGTGGTCACTATCGAAGCCAAGGATAAGGACGGCAACCTGTACCAGCCCGGCGCTTATAAGGAAGGTGTGGTGATCGTGGGCGATATGAAGAACGCGAAGAACTTCATCGGCAAGAAAGTAGGCGACGTGGTGGAGGTATCCCCGAAGGATTTCAAGTCCGTCACGCGTTTGTCCCAGTTCCTGGGTAAATCGGCCGACGAATGCGAGGATTTCACCGATACGCTCAGCCTGACCATCACCCGCATCTCCAACGTGGAACCCCACGCACTGGATAAGGACCTTTTCGACCGGCTGTACGGCGAAGGCGTGGTGGCCGACGAAGCGGCTTTCCGCCAGAAGATACAGGACGAGGCCGAAGCGGCTTTCCGAGGCGAGACCGATGCCCAGATGATGAACGATACGATCGATTACCTGATCGAGAATACGAAATTCGACCTGCCGCTCGATTTCCTCAAACGTTGGATGATGGCTACGGCCGAAAAGCCGATGACCGAAGAGGAAGCCGACGCCCAGATGAAGGATTCCGAAAAAGGACTCCGCTACCAGCTTATCGAGACCCAGCTGCTGATGGACAACGGTGTGCGTATCGATTACCCGATGATCGAAGAACGGGCCAAGGCTCTCATCCGCATGCAGATGGCCCAGTACGGCCAGGCCGATATGACCGACGAGCAGCTATCCCCGATCGTGGAGCGCGTACTGAAAAACCGCGAGGAAGTGGGGCGTATCCAGAGTATGATCATCCGTGAGAAACTGATGGAAATATTCAAGGAAAAGGTATCCGGCAAGCAAAAGGAAGTAACCCTCGACGAGTTCGTCAAAGCCGTCGCCGGGGCCAAGAAGAAATAATGATCTTCGTCCGTCAGGACAAAAAGGGCGTCCCGATTTCGGGACGCCCTTTTTTTCTGGGGCCGGAAAAAGGGTTAATTTCCTTATTTTATTTATTTTTACAGGCGCGTTGAAATTATTGCGCACCTTGTGGTTATGAAAGAAAAGAAGAAAAAGAATACTGTTTGGCTGATCCTGATCGTGGCGATCATTTGTTCTAGCATTGTGGCTTTGCTCAATTCGATGGGATTTCAGCATGTACTGGCTACGCTGCTGTCCGTTTCGTCGCTGGTGGTGGCCGCTGTCGGTGTTATATTGGTATACAGGGAATTGGAAATGACCAACGATATCGCCGAGGCGGAATTCATCGCCAACATCAATACTTCTTTTGTCACCAACCCCGAATACAAAAGAGTCTACGTCGCGCTGGATAAATACCACCGGCTGCTGGGTTGTGCGGCGGGCAAAGAAATGCTGCGCCAAGCGGAAAAGGAGATAGAGGAACTGGACAACAGTTCTATTTCCAATTACCTGACTTTCTTCGAAGTATTGAACGTATTGCGCAAAAAGGAAGTGATGAAGATCAGCACGATCGACGACCTTTTCGCTTATCGGTTTTTCATTGCCACCCGCAACAAATGCATTTACCGCCGGAAGATCGCTAAGGGCAATTTCAGGAATATATTGGAGTTGCAGGAACTGTGGGAGGAGTACCGGCGTGAAAACGGGCTCGAAATGTACGGCGAAGACCTTTGCGGGGACGAGGTGTCTTTTGTCCGGTTAGGTGTTCCTTATTTGAGGGATGTGCTGGAGATACAGCAGGAGGCTTTCGTTCATATGGCCGATCCCCAGCTTTTGCGGGCCAATTCCGAGGAAGCCTTGCACGAGTGTCTGGTGAATCACTATGTAGTGGGGGCTTTTTGTAACGGAGAGTTAATGGGCTTCGGAGTACTTTATTTCGCCCGGGATACCGAGGAAAATCTGGCCCGGTATGTCCGGGAAAATGTGGACGATTATTCGGTGTATGCCAATATCAAACTGGTCATCGTGCGGGAGGCCTACCGGGGCAGGGGGTTGCAGCGCCAGATGATGGAAAGGCTCGAATCCGCGGCCCGCAAACGGGGTATCCGCGAGCTGTTCGCCACGATTTCACCGCAGAATATCCACAGCGAGAACAATTTCCTGGCGATGGGTTACACAAAAGAAGGGTATGTGGAGCATAAATACGGCGATTACGACCGCAATGTATTTGCCAAGGTTATATAACGACCGTTTGCCTGCGTTCCTTTTAGGATAAGCCGGGCTATTTTTTTACCTTTGCATATAGACAATATAATACGATGAAAGAAAAAGACGAATTCCGGAAATATGCCGTAGGGCATTTGGGAATATCCAGTTACCAGTTGGACAATTACGCCTCCGTTTACGGGGAATACATATCGCCTACGGTGATAGAGGAAAGGCAGATGAACGTGGCGCAGATGGACGTTTTCTCGCGCCTGATGATGGACCGGATCATTTTCCTGGGCACGGCGGTGAACGATTACGTGGCCAATATCATCCAGGGACAGCTCCTGTTCCTCTCTTCGGTGGATGCCACCAAAGACATAAGCATTTACATCAATTCTCCCGGCGGGGGCGTGTATGCCGGCCTGGGGATCTACGATACGATGCAGTTCATCGGGCCCGACGTAGCCACGATCTGTACCGGTATGGCGGCTTCGATGGCGGCAGTACTGTTGTGCGCGGGGGAAAAAGGCAAGCGTTCGGCGCTGAAACACTCCCGCACGATGATCCATCAGCCGATGGGCGGCGCCCAGGGGCAGGTGTCGGATATCGAGATCACGGCCCGGGAGATCAAGAAACTCCGCGACGAGCTGTACAATATCATGGCGGACCATACCGGACAGACGTTCAAAAAGATCGAGAAAGATTCCGACCGCGACTACTGGATGACCTCGAAGGAAGCGCTGGCTTACGGAATGATAGACGAGATCCTCGAAAAAAAAGCCGCTGAGCCTTCCGGCAAGAAATAATCCTTTGAAAGGGAGCGATCCTCCTGAATGAGACAATATGGCAAATAACCAAAAACACTGTTCTTTTTGCGGACGCCCCAAGAGCGAGACCAAACTGTTGATATCGGGCATAGGGGCCAATATCTGCGACGAATGCATTGAACAGGCGGCGAACATCCTGCGCGAGGAACTTTCCGGGCCGGGTACGGAACCGGAAGAAAACAAAGAAGTCTCGGAACTGAAAAAGCCCACCGAAATAAAGGCTTTCCTCGACAAGTATGTCATCGGGCAGCACGAAGCGAAAAAAGTGCTATCCGTGGCTGTTTACAACCATTACAAACGTCTGATGCAGGCCAAAGGGGACGATGTGGAGATCGAAAAATCCAACATCCTGATGGTCGGCCCTACCGGCACCGGGAAAACCCTGCTGGCCCGGACGATCGCGCGCCTTTTGGATGTCCCGTTTACCATCGTGGACGCAACCGTGCTTACCGAGGCAGGCTATGTGGGAGAGGACGTGGAAACGATGCTTACCCGATTGCTCCAGGCGGCGGATTACGATGTGAAAAAGGCCGAAAGGGGGATCGTGTTCATCGACGAGATAGACAAAATCGCCCGTAAGAGCGACAATCCCTCCATTACCCGGGACGTATCCGGGGAAGGGGTGCAGCAGGCGATGCTGAAACTCCTGGAAGGGGCTAAGGTCAATGTGCCGCCCCAGGGAGGACGCAAGCACCCCGAGCAAAAATTCATTGAACTCGACACCCGGAACATCCTGTTCATCGCAGGGGGGGCATTCGACGGAATCGAACGCAAGATAAGCCAGCGCCTGAACAAGCAGACCGTCGGTTATTCGGCGGAAAGCAAAGGCATTATTTCCTCGGAGAACATCATGCGATACGTGGCCCCGCAGGATCTGAAAGCGTTCGGGTTGATACCGGAGCTTATCGGTCGCCTGCCGGTGATCACCCATTTGGATATCCTCGACCGGGAAAGCCTGATCCGTATCCTCACCGAACCGAAAAATGCGGTGGTCAAACAGATGAAACGCCTGTTCGAAATGGACGGGGTGGAACTGAAAGTGGACAAGAAAGCCCTGGAATACATCGTGGACAAAGCCCTGGAGTTCAAGATCGGGGCTCGCGGGCTCCGCACCCTGTGCGAGGCGGTGCTCACCGATGCGATGTACAGCCTGCCGGAAAATCCGCCGAAAGAATTCCATGTGACCCAGAAATACGCCCGGGAACAACTGGCGAGGTTCGCCGCCCGGCAGGGAGAATAAGAAAGATGCGGCCCCGGGCCGGTGAAGTATAAAAGATCAACTTAGTCAGTCAACAACCGAAAATGCTTAGAACGATAGACGATATTTTTTCGTTGGCAAAAGCCAAAGGCGGGAAGTGCCGCCTGGTGGTGTGCAACGCTTCCGACCACCATGCGCTGGAAGCAGCCCTGAAAGCCCGGCAAATGGGCATTGTGACCCCTATCCTGGTCGGGAACCAAAAAGAGATCGAATCCGCCGCCCGCGAGCTGGGCCAGAGTACGGAGGGCGTGCAGATAGTCGACAGCCCCGATGTGGAACAGACGGTCGAGACTTCCGTCCGGCTGGTAAGTTCCGGACAGGGGGATATCCTGATGAAAGGAGGGGTCACGACCCCTCAGATCATGAAAGGGGCCCTCAATAAAGAATGGGGCCTGCGCACCGACCGGTTGATTTCCCATTTCGCGATGTTCCAGATACCAGCGTACCACAAACTGCTCACCCTGACGGACGCGGCTATGAATATCGCCCCGACGCTGGAGGAAAAAGCCGTTATCATTCAGAATACCGTGGATTTTGCCCACAAACTGGGTATAGACCGTCCCAAAGTGGCCGTGCTGGCCGCTATCGAACAGGTGAATCCCAAGATGCAGGCGACCGTAGAGGGCGCCGAACTCAAGCGAATGAACGAAGACGGGCGGATAACCGGCTGTATCGTGGACGGCCCGCTGTCGTTCGACCTGGCGGTATCCGAGGAAAGCAAGCACGACAAGCATTTTGAAAGCCCCGTGGCAGCCGATGCCGATATCCTGCTGGCGCCGGACATCGAGGCGGGCAACCTGCTTTACAAATCGTTCGCCTTTTTTACCGACTGCCGCATGTGCGCGGTCATCTTGGGGGCGGCTGCACCGATCGTGCTCACGTCCCGCGCCGATTCGATGGATGCCAAGCTGAGCTCCATCGCCTTGGCGGTGGCAGGGGCTTAAGCCGGGTGATCCCGGCTGAACAAAAATTTACAGGTCGACAGTCAAAAACCGTTCAGCGATATGAATCGTCCGGAATAAACCGACAGTTACGCCATAACAAGGAAAACAATAAATACACAATTACGAACTTGAAGAAATACGTAAGCCTCGTCGTTAATCCCGGTTCCACGTCGACCAAAATAGGCGTGTTCGAAGACCTTACTTTGTCGTTTGAAAAGACTATCCGCCATTCTCCGGCCGAACTGGAGCCTTTTGCGGACATTCTCGACCAGCTCGATTTCCGTACGAAGACTATCCGTGAGGCCCTTGCGGAGGAGGCTTTCGACCTGTCTTCCCTCGATTTCATCATGGCCCGCGGCGGAGTGCTCAGGCCGATGCCCTCGGGGACTTACTGTATCAACGACCGGATGCTGGAAGACCTGCGTACCTCCACTACGCGCCATGCCAGCAACATCGCGGCTTTCATCGCCGATGCGATTTCAAAGGCTTTGGGCGAGATTCCCTGTTTCATCGCCGACCCGGTAGTGGTCGACGAGATGGAAGAGGTGGCCCGTATTTCGGGCAACAAGAATTTCGTGCGCAAATCGTTCTTCCATGCCCTGAACCAGAAGGCGACGGCCCGCAAATATGCAGCCGATATAGAACGCCCTTACGAGGGGCTCAACCTGATCGTAGCCCACATGGGCGGCGGTGTTTCGGTGGCGGCTCATAAGGCTGGCCGGGTGGTGGACGTGAACCAGACGATAGACGGCGAGGGGCCTTTTTCGCCCGAACGTTCGGGGACGCTGCCGGTAGGCGATCTGGTGCGGATGTGTTTCTCCGGGAAATACTCCGAGCGGGAAATGATCGCGATGATAAACGGCCGGGGTGGGGTGCTTTCCTATCTGGGGGTAAGCGATATGCGCGACGTGGTCAAGATGATGGAAGAAGGGAACCGCGAAGCGGAACTCGTCCTGGATGCGATGACTTATCAAATCGCCAAGGAGATCGGCGGCCTTTCCACCGTATTTTACGGGAAAGTGGATGCGATACTTCTCACCGGGGGCATCGCCTACAATCCGACAGTTATGGGCCGGTTGGTCCCCCGTATCGAGCATATCGCCCCGGTAAAACTTTACCCGGGCGAAGATGAACTGGGTTCGCTGGTGGCGGCCGGGATGGCGGCCATATCCGGGCGGCGGCCGGCGCAGGATTATCCTCCGGCGAATTGACCGCGGGATAGAACGGGAATAGGAAAGTCCGGTGGTTTTTGAACTGCCGGAGGAAAAAATAAGGAGGATGGAAAGAATAAAGCTTGTTTTTGCCACGCACAACCGGCATAAATTCGAGGAGATAAGCGCGCTGATGCCGATAGGCATAGAATTGGTACCTTACTGGACGCTCAGCGAAAAGGAGATTCCCGAAACGGGGGATACTCTTTCGCAGAACGCTTACCAGAAGTCGTCGTATGTGTTACAAAATTATGGGCTGGATTGCTTTGCAGACGATACGGGATTGGAAGTGGAAGCCCTCGGCGGTGCCCCGGGCGTTTATTCGGCCCGGTATGCGGGCGAACATGCCACTTACCAGGACAATGTGCTCAAGCTATTGGCGGCGATGGAAGGAAAAGAAAACCGCCGGGCGCGTTTCGCCACGGTCATTTCCCTGCTGTTGGACGGGAAGGAATACTTTTTCAACGGGTATGTCGATGGGGAGATCACGCGCGGCCAACGGGGAGCGGAAGGGTTCGGTTATGACCCGGTATTCCTGCCCGATGGCTTCGACCGGACGTTCGCCGAAATGTCGCTCGATGAAAAAGGACGCATCAGCCACAGGGCCCGTGCAGTCAAGGCGATGATCGGATTTTTGGAAAACTATATAGCGGAAACTAAAGCATAAAAAGATGGGAGAAGCGGTAAAATACGTAAACCAGGTACGGGTGCGGTACAACGATACCGACCGGATGGGATTTGTATACCACGGCAATTATGCCATGTATTTCGAGGTCTCGCGCCTGGAGATGCTCCGTTCCAGGGGGCTTACTTACAAAAAGATGGAGGAAGAAGGGGGCGTGATGCTTCCGGTGTCGGAGATCAACGTGAAATATGTCCATCCGGCTTTCTATGACGATGTGCTGGATGTGGAGGTGACGCTGTTGGAAAAACCGTCGGTCCGGGTTCGGTTCGGTTACCGGGTGACCAATCAGGATGGGGTGCTGGTTTGTACCGGGGGTGTGACGCTGGCTTGTGTCGATGTGGCGACCCGCCGTCCGACGCGCGCTCCGGAGTATTTCCTGAAGTGTTTCCCGGAGTTCGGGGAGTAAATTGCCCCCAAACGCGCGCGGCTTTGCCGCGCCCCGGCTGTAGGCCGGGATTTTGGGAAGTTCTTTCCGCACGGAGGAAACTTTCGGATTGGTATTGATGACTTAAATCCCGATACTATGAAAAAATATATTCTGGCGGCATTCGTTGCCGTCTTTATGGCGTTCTCTGCCGCGGCCCAAACGCTGGAAGTAAGCAAGCAGACGTATCTTTATTCGGTAAAAGGAATCGACAGTTTGCGACTGGACAAGTACGATTTTCCCTCTTTGTCCTCTGCGAAAAAACCGTGCCTGATCTTTATGTTCGGCGGCGGATTCATGACCGGCACCCGGGACAATAAAGCGTACGATTCCTTCTTTCAATATTTCGCCCGGCAGGGGTATTCGGTGGTATCCATCGATTACCGTCTGGGAATGAAAGCATTCGTGCAGGGAAAGGACAAAAGCCTGAACCGGTTTGCCCGGGATTTCGTCCGTTCGATTACAATGGCGGTGGAAGACCTGTACGATGCGACGGATTTTGTGCTGGCCCATGCGGAGAAATGGGGGATCGATTCGAGTCTTGTCATTACCAGTGGGTCGAGTGCGGGCGCTATTTCGGTGTTGCACGGCGAATATGGGATCTGCAATGGCGATCTTCTTTCTCGCCGGTTGCCTGCGGGTTTCAATTATGCGGGGGTGATCTCTTTCGCCGGGGCGATCTTTGCCGATGGGCCTCTCGAATGGAAAAAAAATCCTGTCCCCATCCAGTTTTTCCACGGGACGGCGGACGGCAATGTGCCTTATGGGGCGATAGGCGATTCACACGGGTGGTTTTACGGCCCGGAATATATCGCGGGACAGCTCACCGGGATAAAAGCCCCGCATTATTTCTATTCGGTCGAAAATGCGACACACCGTATGGCGGTAAGTCCTATGAACGACAACCGGGCGGAGATACTCATCTTTCTGGATAAGCTCGTCAAACAAAAGCAAAAACTGATCATCGACACTTCGGCCGATCAGCTGGATGCGCCGGTGCGCAACAAGGATTTCACGATCGAGGACTACGTGAAGAACAATTTCGGGAGTTAACCCCTTTCTTTATTTTCCGGTTTTATCGGCCCCGGAGTTTTCCGGCGGGTCGAACCGGTATTTCCTTTTCGGATTGCGGGGAAACCAGCCTTTGCGCACGCGTTCTTCTTGTTCGAAGATTTCCTTGATGCCCCACAGGCAGGTAAAGGCAAATACGCCCAGGATGGCCGATGCGGTGATGTTTTCCACTAATACCGCAACCACGATGCCTGCTATGCCCAGGATGAGGAATGCCCACCATATTTTGGTGCCGAAATAGTATTCTCCCTTTGTCACCGCGGGGTGCGAGATGCCTATGATGACGAACGTGAGGATGCCGATGGCCAGTCCGCCGAAGTTGAGGTTCTGTAAGAATTCCATGCGTATTGTTTTAACCGTTTTTAGGGATAACGAAGAGTAAAATTAGTCAATTCGGGCTATTTTTTCCGGAAAACTTTTGTGTTTATTTTGCCAACTTGGAGGACTGCGGCCTCCCGGGGATTGAAAAATAAAGTAACTTTGCACTTGTGAGAGGAGAAAACACAGAATTGGACGCCGAAAAGGCACAAACGGTCAAACTTTCGTCGCTTACCACCGGGCAGGCCGGCATCATCGTCAAGGTACAGGGATACGGGGCTTTCCGCAAGCGGATCACTGAAATGGGTTTCGTGCGCGGGCAGAGGATCACCGTGATAAAAAGCGCGCCGATGCTCGATCCGGTCGAGTACGGTATCATGGGATATCAGGTGGCGCTCCGCCGCAGTGAGGCCGAGCAGATAGAAGTAACCCTGTGCGTGGGTGAACAGCCTGCCGAGGAAAAGCAGGGATACAGGCAAAGCCAGCTGGAAGATTCGGATGCCGAATCCCGCCGGACGCGCCCTTCCGCTACCGACTGTGGATGCCTGGAAACTACACAACATACATTCCGCCAGGCGGCCCGCACCATCAATGTGGCCTTGGTGGGCAATCCGAATATCGGCAAGACTTCCCTGTTCAACGAGGCGTCCGGTTCCCACCAGAAAGTAGGGAATTACAGCGGGGTGACCGTCGACGTGAAAACGGCTACCGTCCGCCACAAAGGATATACTATCCACATGTCCGATCTTCCGGGCACCTATTCCCTGACGGAATATTCCCCCGAAGAGGTTTTCGTGCGCCGCCACTTGAGCGAACAAATGCCCGACGTGGTGATCAATGTCGTGGATGCCACTAACCTCGAGCGGAATCTTTTCCTCACTACCTCCCTGATCGATATGGACGTGCGGGCCGTGATAGCCCTCAATATGTACGACGAACTGCTCAAGAGCGACAAAATATTCGATTACCAGGCGCTCGGTTCGATGATCGGGATACCTATCGTCCCCACCACCGCCCGTGAAGGCCGGGGAATCGGCGACCTGCTGGACAAGGTGATAGACGTGTTCGAGGAAAAAGATCCTACGGTGCGTCATGTCCACATCAATTACGGCCAGGACGTGGAAGTGGCTATCCGGGACCTTCAGAAACTTTTACGCAAGGATAAAGACCTTATTACCCGGTATTCTCCCCGGGACTTGTCGCTGCGCCTGCTGGAAAAAGAAAAAACGGCTTACCGGACGGTCGAGAAATGTCCGGAATATTCGGAGATAGACCGCACCGCCCGCTCGGCGGCTAAAGACCTCGAAATCACGTATGGGGAAAACGTCGAGACGGTCATTGCCGATGCGAAATATGGGTTTATCGCCGGGGCTCTGTCCGAAACCCTTTCGGCTAAGGAGGGGGCTCCCCGCAAAAGCCGCGATATCGACGCCCTGATCACCAACAAATGGCTCGGTTTCCCGATCTTCCTGGCTATCATGCTGGCCATGTTCCAGGCTACCTTTACTCTCGGAGGTTATCCGGCCGAATGGCTGGAAGCCGGGGTGGCTGCACTGGGTGAATTCGTGAACTCGGTGATGCCGGAAAGTTCGCTGCGCGCTCTGCTGGTAGACGGTATCATCAACGGTGTGGGAGGCGTGCTGGTATTCCTGCCCAATATCTTGATCCTTTTCTTTTTCATCGCCCTGATGGAGGATACCGGGTATATGGCCCGGGCAGCTTTCATCATGGATCGGATGATGCACAAGATAGGCCTGCACGGGAAATCCTTTATCCCCCTGCTGATGGGATTCGGCTGCAACGTACCGGCCATCATCGCGACCCGCACTCTGGAGAGCCGTAAAGACCGGCTGCTCACGATGCTTATCATTCCCTTTACTTCGTGCAGCGCCCGCCTGCCCGTGTATGTGTTGCTGATCGGAGCGTTCTTCCCCCAACACAGCGGCCTGGTGCTCTTTGCGGTCTATATGACGGGTATCGCTGTGGCGGTGCTGTCCTCGCTGGTGCTTAAAAAGCTGTTCTTCCGCCGGGAGGAGGCTCCCTTCGTGATGGAACTGCCCCCCTATCGGATCCCCACGTTTGTGAGCGTGGTGCGCCACATGTGGGACAGGGGTGTGCAGTACCTCAAAAAGATGGGTTCCATTATCCTTTTGGCCTCGGTCGTGATCTGGGCTTTGGGGCACTATCCGGAGCAGGTGGAGTACTCCAGGGATTACGAGGCGATAAAGGAGCAAGTGGCGGTTTCCCAAGCCAGCGAAGAGGTCAAGGCCGAAGAACTGACCCGTCTGGAGGTCGAACAGGCCGCCGAAAAACAGGAGAAATCCTATATCGGGCGCTTGGGTAAGACCATCGAGCCGGCCATCGCCCCGCTGGGCTTCGACTGGCAGATAGGCATCAGCCTGATCACCGGGTTTGCGGCCAAGGAGATCGTGGTAAGCACGATGTCCGTCCTTTCCAGTACAGAGGGCGATACCCAGACTTTGGGCGAGCGCCTGAAGGAGCAAACCTATACTTACGGCCCGAAAGCCGGGGAACCGGTCTATACGCCGCTGGTGGCGTTCACGATGATGATATTCATCCTCTTGTATTTCCCCTGTATAGCCGCCATTGCGGCGATCGGACGTGAATCCGGGAGTTGGAAATGGGCCGTATTCACGGCGCTGTACACTACAGGCATGGCCTGGATCGTATCGTTCGCGGTGTACCAAATCGGGCTGTTGATTACATAAGGTGCTATGGAACAGGTGATAACCCTTCTCATTGTTTTCGTGTGCGCCGCGTTGCTCGTGCGGATGGCGGTGCGCAAACTGCGCCGCAAGGATTGCGGATGTGGCGGGGGAAGCGAGTGCCGCAGTACGACCGGATGCGAGGGGTGCGGCCTGAAGGATAATTGCTCGAAAAAAGAGAAAAAGTAAGTTCCCGGATTTATCCGGAACATTTTTTAGATTAAAAAACAGACGGCGGGGAAGCCATCTTCCCCGCCGTCTGTTTTTGGGGTCGGGATTATAGATCGGGGCCGTATATCATCGGCCCTTTGTCAGGATCGTACCGGCGCAAGGTGTCCCGACCGTCCCGAAACAGTTCCCCACAGCGAATCCAATTTCTCCTTTTATCACGGGTTAGATCCAGCTCGTTCGGGTAGACGTAATTGCCGAAGTAATCGTAAAAAGGTTCTCCCGGTTCCCGAAAATGCCTTTGGCATCGTAGAAAAGTTCGGAAAGAGAATACATAAGCCTTTTTATTTGCTAATAGTTGATTTTCAGGTGAAAACGTATGATTTTTTCATTGAACGCTTTTGCCGGAAGACTCATTCTTCTATGGGCAGGTAAATCTCCGTTTTCAGTTTTTCCGGTACGGTGCGGCCGGGATGGTTGAGGTATTTCTCGTAACAGTACGAATCCCGGAGTTTATATCCGCTTTCCGGGAGCCACTGCGAATAAATGGTGTCGTATACGGCGCCTAGGCATTCATACGACCCAGTATAGAGAAATACGGCGTATTTGCCGCCTCGGATCTCCTTTACCCCGATCCCACCCTGCGCGGCGGCCGGTTTGGGCAGTACCAGGCACACTTCTGCGCGCAGGCGGTCTTCCGGAGTCACTTTCGGGTCGTCGTGATAGATGCAGAGATGCTCGATCCCGGCGGAGAACAGCTTGTTCTCTTTGACGTATTGCCATAGTTTCCCCCAAGCGGCAGGATAATCGTTGTCCTGGTAAGCTCCGGACAGACGGATGTAAGCGGCCTGTTTGTCGGGGATGTCGAGTATCTTCGGTTTTTTGATGCTCAGGGAAGGGTCGGTCTGCAAAGGTTTCATGATATGGAATTGTTTGTTTTGGCGGTATTCGAGGGGCGATATGCCGTAGTACTGGCGGAACGCCTTGGACAGCGAGGCCGGGACGTCGTACCCTACCTGGTAGGCAATGCCGGCCACGGGCATTTCCGTATAGCGGAGCAGGCGGGCGGCGGATTCCAGGCGCAGGCGGGTAACCAGCGCCCCGGGCGTTTCACCCAGAAAGGCTTTGACGATGCGGTGCAGGTGGAAAGGGGAAAATCCCGACGTGCGGGCCAGTAGATCGAGGCTGATATCTTCCGAAAGGTGTGCGGATATGTATTCGGAGAGGGTGTTGAGGCCCTGTCCGTAATGTTGCCGGGTAGTTTCTTTCTGAGGGTTCATTCGTTCATTCTGTTTTGGGTTTTACGACCGTGTTACAGGGACAAAAATACGGCACTCCCGGTCGGAAAAGTTTTCCTGCCTTGCGAACTTCGGGATATTTTTTAGTGTGTACCTTTATCCCATGAAAACACTCGTAATAAACGGCTCGCCGCGGGGTGCCGGAAAGATCGCGCAGATGATGGCCATGGCCGGAGAGATAGCCGGGGACGATACCGAGGTGCTCGATGTGTACCGATTGGATATAAAACCGTGCGTGGGCTGTATGGCTTGCCGTACGACAGGGGTTTGCAGCCTGAAACCGGACGATGCCCACCGGGCAGCGGAGATGATCCGGGGGGCCGAACTGATCGTCGTAGGCACACCCACCTACTGGGGGAATATGAGCGGCGGGCTGAAAAACCTTTTCGACCGCCTGGTGCCGGCGTTCATGGGGGAAACGAAAAGCGGCATTCCCCGCGCGTGCCTGAAAGGAAAACGGGGGATAATAGTGGCCGCCTGTACGACGCCTTTCCCGTTCAACCGGCTGTTCGGCCAAAGCGCTGGCGCTGTCAAAGCGGTAAAGGAAATATTGCGCACGGGCGGTCTCCGGGTGTCCTCGGTGCAGATAAGCGGGACAAAAAGAATGAAAGAAATACCGCAGCGGCACATAGACCGGCTGACGAAACTGATCCTGCGGGCGCGGCGCGCTTCACAGCAGGCATAGAATTTTTTTTCGCCGGATTTGTTCCTCCTAAAAGAGCTCGGCCGCCGGGATGCCAATAATTAAAATTCTGTATATTTGTCGCTGCTAACCGCCCGGATTTTAACATTAATCAAAACATGCAAGCAAAACCTTTACTGTTTCCCCAGAAACCGCATTATGAGATATTGGACGGCCTGCGCGGTGTAGCGGCTCTTATCGTAGTAGCGTTTCACCTTTTGGAGATACATGCTACCACCGACCTGTATATAGTCCCGTTCATCAATCATGGATATCTGGCCGTCGATTTCTTTTTTGTGCTTTCCGGATTCGTTATCGGCTACGCTTATGACGACCGTTGGGGAAAGATGACTGTAGGGGACTTTTTTAAACGGCGAGTGATCCGCCTTCAACCGATGGTAATAGTAGGGGCTGTGATCGGTACGCTCTGTTTCTATTTCGGTGCAGGCGAGCAGTTCCCGCTGATAGCCCAAACGCCTGTGTGGAAACTGCTTCTGGTGATGCTGGCCGGATGCCTGCTGCTTCCGATCCCTCCTGCGGCGGACGTGCGGGTATGGGGCGAAATGTTCCCGCTGAACGGGCCGGCATGGTCGCTTTTTTTCGAATATATCGGCAATATACTGTATGCGGTAATTATCCGCCGGTTTTCGAGATTGTTACTGACGGTTCTGGTCGTTATCGCCGGGGTCGCCTTAGTCCGCCTGGCAGTATGGGGAGGTTCCGGCAGCGTACTGGGAGGGCATATGCTTACCGGGGAGCAGCTTGTCATCGGGCTGACGCGCCTGATGTACCCTTTCTTTTGCGGGTTGCTGCTTTTCAGGATCGGCAAACTGATCAAACTGCGGGCCGGCTTCTGGATCTGCTCGCTGGTGCTGGCCGCCGTCCTGTTTTTCCCGCGTATCGGTGGGGAGGGAAAGCTTTGGATGAACGGTATTTTCCAGTCTGTCAGTATTATTGTAATATTTCCGCTTATTGTACTTGCCGGGGCCGGAAGCCCCATCAAGGGGAAATATTCGGTCGGGATATGCAAATTCCTGGGCAATATATCCTATCCGCTTTACATCATACACTACCCGTTCGTTTACCTGTATATGGCCTATGCGACCAAACATAACCTGGGTTGGCAGCAGGGATGGCCTTTGATGATCGTTGTCGGGGTCGGAAGTATCCTTGCGGCTTATGCATTGCTGAAGTTGTTTGACGAACCGGTAAGGAAATGGTTGCGGGACAAGTTCCTCCGACATAAGGCTATCGGGCAGCCTCGTGTGCCAGAAAATAAAACTGGAAAATAAGGAGGGCTATTAGGGCGTAGTAAATGAACAGCCCCAGCCGGTGGTTCCGCCGCCAGTTTTCCGGTAGGTCGCGATCGCGCCACGGCCCACGGAACCCGTGCCACGCCCAGCGGGCGAGGATACCTATTACGGCGTATCCGTTCTTGTAGTTCCCTTCCATTTTATCGGGACAATGCAGTGCCAAGGATGCCGATACCAAGCAGAAAATTGGCCGCCAGCAGTTGAAAAAGACCACCTAAAGAGCCGTTGAGATCGCGCTCTTCCGGGCGTTCGTAGTCGAACCATTTTCCCCGGAAGCGATGGTAAGCCATCCGCAGGACGACCCCGAAAAATATTTCGCCTGCACGGGCCGGATGCCTTTTCCTGTCCGTCATTGGATCGCGAATTTCAGTTCGGTGTTCATCGCAGTTACGATGTGGGGCAACCTTTTCAGGATTTCGGATTCGACTTGGCGCGGGTATTCCTTCACATGGCAGGTAATATCGGAGCCTTTATTGAGTCCTGTGGGCGTTGTTACTAAATTTTCTAAAACCCCCAGGTATTTAGACGGTATTTTCAAGACTTTTGATGCTATCCCCGCGATAGAATAATCTTTTGCCACACCGAAATCGGAAGCCAGTTTGTATGTGTCGTATGCGAAACGGCCTAATTCTTTCCATACTTCCGGCTGCGGTGCGGGTTTCATTTTCAAGGTATAAGGTATACCCTTTCCCAGAATATACACAAAATTGAGCGTAATATTCCGGTTAATTACCGCCCGGATGAAATTGTCGAGGTTGCCTGTCTGCCGGGGAAACCGGTTTTTTAATGCCGGAAAGGGGTGTCGAAGTTTTTACCCGCTGGAACAGGTCGTCGGCTATCCGTCGGGTTTTGGCCTCGTCGGGCTTTTTGTAAGGAACCACGGTAGCGGGGGCTTTCTTTTTTTGGAGGAAATCCATCGTCGGGTTACTGCGTTGCTTGCGGATGTTTTCCGCTTTTATCTGTGCAAGATATTCCTTGTATAGGGCGTTGTAAAGGACTTGGGCTTCGTTGTTGCACTGCTGCTGCATCCGGGCGAGTGGAAATGAAAAAGGCGTCCTGCTTAAAGTAGAGCGGACGCCTTTCAGGGATCAAAATCTATTAAAAAATATACAACATCAATCAGTCTTTGTTTACAGGACAAAGATGCGGCACTTCCGGAGGGAATAAAATCCCCCATATCGGTTATTTTACAGATTTCCCATCCCTATAAAATGCGATGATGCGCAAATTCATTCCACATCGTCGGCTTTTACCAAATTGTTTAGCAGCGCGTAGACCGTAAGGCCCGACACCGTTTTAATCCCTGTCTTGCGGGAGATGTTCTTGCGGTGGGAGATGACCGTGTGTACGGACAGGTTGTATATCGAGGCGATCTCTTTGTTGGTATGGCCTTCCACCAGGGAGGTGAGTATCTCCTTTTCCCGGTCGGACAGCTCGGCACTCTCGCGTACGGTTTCTGTTTCGGACTTGTTTTCTACTGCCCGCCGCAGTTTTTTCGCGATATCGTCTTTGGCATCTTCGACGTCGACGACACAGTCGTACTGATTGAGCTCGTCCTGGCTGAAATAACCGTAGACCAGGGCCGCCAGGGCAATTTGGGGACGGACGGATAGTAATTGCCGGATATTCGACCTTCCGTGGCGGTCTGCCACGGAAGGGTTGACCAGGATAATGTCGGCCGAAGAGGCCTTCGGGGCGGCTGACCATTGCCGCAGGTCGGCCGAAGTGGATACGATATCGAATTCGTCCGTCGCTGCCAACATGGATTTAATGCCTGCGCAGACGATATCCGACGGCTCAATGAGCGCTATTTTGTATTTTTTGCGGATCGTCATTTCGCTTTGCTTTCTTGGAATCCTGCCAGCGGGACGAGTACTTTGTCCTCGATGAGCGTATGGCGGGCAATATCGTCGCCCAGAATGTAAAGGTCGAACAAGATCTCGTTCTCCTCGCGCCCGTCGGTAGCCGGGGGAAGGTATTTGATGATGATATGGGCCAGGTCGGAGAGTTTTTCCTCGATGTTGGTATGGTTCTTTTCGAAGACCGAGATGTTGTATTTGTTCTCTTTTTTACCGCCCAACAGGGAACGGATATAGGGGAATACCGTATTTTCCTCATAGTCCAGGTGTTGTGCCACTTCGTCGGCGTACTGCCGGAAGAAATCGCGAAGCACCCGGCCGTTGGCTTTCGGGTAGGATTCGACGATCTTTTCCAAGTGTTTCTGGATATGCGGAATCTTGTCGTTGCGGTAGTATTGGTGGCTTTCGTACAGATAGTCCAGGAGTTTTTCCACCGGGAAGGACGATATTTCCTTTTCCGAAGGAAGGTAATCCGGGTGTGTGTAGATGTTGAATACCAATAGCAGGAGCCGGCAATCCACTCCTTTTTCCCGGCAGATTTGTTCCACGGTCTTTTCCCCTGTGCCCAGGGTGAGCCCGAAGCGGGGCAGCAGAGGCAACAGGCGGTAGTTCGACTGGAGCACATCGGCCATTTTATCGCCGGGGCCGAACAGTATATGATGGTTCATGGTAAGCAAATGTTTTAATAGAGCAAGTAACGCAAAAGTTTTTTCAGATGCAAATCCCCCGGCGGCTTTAACCTCGGGATTCCGGATTTTTTAGCCCAAAGGTTGCGCAAAGAAAAAAAACGATTTTCATTCTCTGTGCAGTGGGGTTGCAGACAGGAACTATCGGATGCTTTTCACCCGGTCACGATCCGGGCAGGAAAGTCGGCTGTTTTCTTTGAAAAGGTGTAACTTTGCACCCGGATTTAAATTTTATCCCCAATGACAGCAATACCCAATCCGGCCTCGGGCCGGACGATCCGGGACTCCGCGGCAATGCGCTGGACCGCTCTTGGCATAGTGGCCTTTACCATGATGGCCGCCTATTATGTGAACGACGTCATGGCTCCTTTGCAGGAGATGCTGGAAGGGCAGCTCGGGTGGACCGGCTCGGAATTCGGGTTTTTTACCGGGGCGTACAGCTTCCTCAACGTATTCCTGTTGATGCTCATCTGGGGCGGGTTCATCATCGACCGCTTCGGAGTGCGTTTTACCGGAAAATTGGCCGCTTTCCTGATGGTGGGCGGTACGCTGATCCAGTATTACGGCATCACGGTTCTGGCGGGCGACGAATCCCTGATATTCGGTTATAAAACAGGTGTCTTTGTGGCTTCGGCGGGCTATTCCATATTCGGGGTAGGCGCGGAGGTAGCCGGTATCACCGTGACCAAGATTATTGCGCGGTGGTTCAAAGGCAAGGAAATGGCGACTGCAATGGGCGTACAGGTGGCCCTGGCGCGTATCGGGTCGCAGGCGGCCTATACCTTGGCCATACCGGTGGCAAAGAGTTTTAATCTGTCGACCCCCGTCCTGATAGGTATTATTTTGTTGGCCGGCGGGCTTGTCGCGTTCTTTATCTTCTCGGTGATGGACAAAAAGTTGGACCGCCAGCAAGGGGTCGACCTGGGAGGCGAGGACGAGAAATTTTCGTTCCGGGATGTGACCCATATCCTGGGCAACCGCGGCTTTTGGCTTATCGCCCTTTTGTGTGTGCTGTTTTACGCCTGCGTATTCCCTTTCCAGAAATTCGCTTCGGGCCTGATGGTGTCCAAATACGGGATCGATCCGGATTTTGCCGGTTCCATCGTCGGCCTTCCGGCCATGGGCGCCCTGATCCTTACCCCGGTATTCGGCGGCCTGATAGACAAGCGCGGAAAATCCGCCTCGATGATGATACTGGGCTCGGCCATGCTTATTTTCGTGCACCTGATGTATGCGGTCCCCTTTATTAACCAGTGGTGGGTGGCGATAGGGCTGATGATCATCCTGGGTATCGCTTTTTCGCTCGTGCCTTCGGCTCTCTGGCCGGCGGTAGCCAAGATATTCCCCGTTTACCAGTTGGGTACGGCATATGCCCTGATATTCTTCATCCAGAATATAGGGCTTTGGGGCGTTCCCAACCTGATAGGCACTATCCTGCAACGGTACTGTGTAGTGGGCAGTACGGCTTCGGGCGCCAACGTCTATGACTATACCCTGCCTATGCTCGTATTCTGCGGATTTGCCGTATTGTCGCTGGTAGTGAGCATTATGCTGAAAAAGGCCGATGCGAAAAACGGTTACGGGCTGCAATTGCCGAACATAAAAAAATAACCCTTCCTTCCGGCGGGCGGATGGGATAACGACCGATGAACGACAGCCGAATATATCCCTGGGGAGACAATCTGCCCTACAACAGCGCGGCCGAAAGGCTGAAGGAGCGCTTCGGGGGGCGTATGCAAAAATTGTCCCTCTCGGCGGGGTTTTCGTGCCCCAACCGGGACGGACGTGTGGGGACAGGCGGCTGTACTTTTTGCAACAACGAAGCATTCGTCCCGTTCTATACCCATCATATCGATATTGACACCCAGATCGGGGAGGGATTGGAATTCCTGCGAGAACGCTATCCGCGTTCGGCCCGTTTTGTCGCCTATTTCCAGGCTTATACCAATACGTATGGGGATTTTGAGGCGATAAAAGCGCTTTATTCGCGGGTGCTTTCGCATCCCGGAATAGGGGGGATAGTCGTAGGTACCCGGCCTGATTGTGTGGACGGGCGGATGCTCGATCTGTTCGCCGAATTTTCCAAAGACTATTTCGTGAGTGTGGAATACGGCGTGGAAAGCGTTTACGATGACGTGCTGCAACGGGTGAACCGGGGGCATGACTATGCGGCCTCGGTGCGGGCGATAGAAATGTCCGCCGAACGGGGGCTCCATACGGGGGCCCATTTTATGTTCGGACTTACAGACCCGAGGCGGGAAACGGAGTCCATCGGGCGAATAAACGCTTTACCGCTCTCTTCGGTCAAGTTCCATCAACTCCAGATCATCCGCTCTACAGCCCTGGAAAAAGAGTGGGAGCAAGGCGCCGGCGAATTCCATCTTTTCGGACGGGAAGAATACGAAGAATTCATTGTTGGGGTGCTCGAGCGGCTCCGTCCCGACCTGCCCGTGGAACGTTTTATTTCGGAAACCCCGCCTCGTTATCGCCGGGCCCCGGACTGGGGGCTCCAGTGGCGCGTGCCGGAAGTCCGGCGGGAAATTATCGCAAAAATGAAATCCTCCGGGCAGTGGCAGGGGCGCCTTTTTTTAGTAAATTCGTAAGGTAAAAAGAGAACGACCGATGGCAAAACAAAGTGCGGAAACCCCGTTGATGTCCCAATACAATGCGATAAAGACTAAACATCCCGATGCGGTGCTGCTTTTTCGGGTGGGGGATTTTTACGAAACGTTCGGCGAGGATGCGGTGGAATGTTCCCGGATACTGGGAATCGTGCTGACCAAACGCGGCGCCGGGGCACCGTCGGAAACCCCGCTGGCCGGATTCCCTTACCATGCGATAGACACTTACCTGCCCAAGCTGGTGCTGGCCGGCAAGCGCGTAGCCATTTGCGACCAACTCGAAGACCCGAAACTGACCAAAAAGATCGTCAAACGCGGGGTGACGGAACTTGTTACGCCCGGAGTAGCGATGAACGACCAGGTACTTTCTTCCGGAAAGAACAATTTCCTGGCGGCGGTGCATTTCGGACAGCGGAACGTCGGCCTGGCATTCCTAGACGTATCTACCGGGGAATTCCTCGTATCGGAAGGCCCGCAGGGGCAGGCCGCTAAATTCCTCGAAACCTTCGCCCCGAGCGAGGTGCTGCACGAGCGGCGGATGAAAGTGCGTTTCCGCGAGACGTTCGGTGAAGGATACCGCACGTATATGCTCGACGATTGGGCTTTTTCCGAGAATTTCGGTCGGGAAACACTGCAAAAACACTTTAAGACGGCTTCGCTGAAAGGCTTCGGCATCGACCGGATGTCCGAAGGTATTGCTGCGGCCGGGGCCGTGATGGAATACCTCCGCCAGACCGAACATACCAAAGTAGACCATATATCCCGCATAAGCCGTATCCAAAGCGATACCTACGTATGGCTCGACCGCTTTACGGCCCGCAACCTCGAAATACTCTCTTCGTCCAACGACAATGCTTCTACTTTACTGGACGTATTGGACAAAACCCTCAGCCCGATGGGGGCCCGTATGCTCAAACGCTGGCTGATGCTCCCGCTTAAAGACCTGGAGGAGATACACGGGCGGCAGGGGGCTGTGAAATATTTCCTGGCCGAGGAAGAAAAAGCGGACGAACTGCGCCGGTATATCTCTTCGGTGTCCGATATGGAGCGTCTGGCCGCGAAAGTGGCTACCGGGCGTATCAATCCCAAGGAACTCTCCGCCCTTTGCGCCTCGCTGGAAGTGGCGGGGCCGGTGAAAAATATCCTGTCCCAGGCTTCCGGTAATTCGCTGCTGGCCCGGTTGGCCCGTTCGGTGGACGGATGCGGGGATGTATGCGCGCGTATCCGCCAGGCACTGGCGCCGGACGCCCCGTCCCTGCTTTCCAAAGGCGGGGTGATCGCCGAAGGGGTGAACGGCGAACTGGACGAGCTCCGCACGATGCTCCATTCCAACAAGACGATCCTCAACGGCATTATCGAGCACGAGGCCGAGCGGACGGGCATATCGTCCCTGAAGATCGCGTTCAACAACGTATTCGGGTACTACATCGAGGTGCGCAATGCCCACAAGGACAAGGTACCCCCCGAATGGATCCGCAAGCAGACCACTGTATCGGCCGAGCGCTATATTACACCGGAACTTAAGGAATTCGAGGCCAAAATACTCGGGGCCGAAGACCGCATCGCCCAGATCGAAAGCCGCCTGTACGGCGAACTGGTGGAACAGTGCGGGCGCTATATCACCGCTATCCAGGAAAATTCGCGGGCGCTGGCCGAAACGGACTGCCTGTTGTCGTTCGCCCGGGTGGCGCAGGACAATGGGTACTGCTGCCCGGAGGTGGATGAAAGCACGGACATAGAGATCATCGAAGGGCGCCACCCGGTGATCGAGCGGCGCCTGCCGCCCGAAGAGCCTTATGTCCCGAACAGCGTGACGCTCAACCGGGAAAATCAGCAGATCATCATGATCACCGGCCCGAATATGTCGGGTAAATCCGCTTTGCTGCGCCAGACGGCCCTTATCTGCCTGATGGCCCAGACGGGAGGTTATGTGCCCGCCCGTTCGGCCCGTATCGGGGTGGTAGACCGGATATTCACCCGTGTCGGGGCATCAGACAACCTTTCCTCGGGCGAATCGACGTTCATGGTCGAAATGAACGAGACGGCCAGTATCCTGAACAATATATCGGAGCGCAGCCTGATCATCCTCGACGAAATCGGGCGCGGGACGAGTACTTACGACGGTATTTCGATCGCCTGGGCGATATCCGAATACCTGCACGACTCGGCGCAGCGCCCCAAGACGCTTTTTGCCACCCATTATCACGAACTCAACGAAATGGCCGAGACGTTCCCGCGCATCAAGAATTTCAATGTGACTGTACGGGAAGTAGATGGGGACGTGATATTCACCCGCAAGCTGGAACAGGGAGGCTCTAACCATAGCTTTGGTATTCATGTGGCCCAGATGGCGGGTATGCCGCACAAAGTGCTTTTAAGGGCTTCCGAAATACTCCGGGAGATGGAAAAAACGCAGCCGGCGGGACTTGCAGGCGGCCATGATACCCTCGTAGAAGGTGCCGGGAAAGGAAAATTCCGCAAGAAAAAAGTACAGGCGGATGCGGATGACAATATCCAATTGAGCATATTCCAACTGGACGATCCCACACTGGTAAACATCAAGGAACAGCTCAAAGGGATCGATGTAAATGGGCTTACCCCCGTAGAGGCGCTGGTGAAACTGTCCGAGATCAAAAAGAGTATAGGATTAAAAGACTGATAAAAAAAGGTAATATAGATAAAAGGCCCTGCAATCCGCAGGGCCTTTTTTTAAATAGGTTCTATATTATTTCCTGGGCAGGAAACTGATGTTGTCTATCCAGATCATACCCCGGGTATCCAACCGGTAGTTGAGCGTGATGCCCTCGCGTCCTTTGCCCGGCTGGCGCTCCACATGCACGTCGACGGTGTAGAGCTTCCAATCCGGACTGTCTATCCAGATGTTCTCGTTCACCAGGTCGCGGCCCCGGTGCCTCAGGGTGAGGTTGAGGACAGGTTCCTCCGGTTTGATCTTTTCGGTTTTTACTTTCCCTTTGCGATTCACATAATTCTTGCGCGTCGGGAATTCCTCTTTGGATCCGGCTTTCGCCCAGAAAGACAGGGTGTAGGTTCGGGATGAGTCTACGATCATCGGGAAATGCTGCAGGGTAACACCCTCGCCGTTCTTGTGGGTGATCAGGCGCACCGAATGTTCCCCGCTCTGTGCGGTACGGGAGTCGACGAAATACGTCGAGCCGCGTCCTTTGCCCACCTGCGCATAGACCGCATTGGGGACTCCTGCGGAAGTATTGAGTTCGAAATCGGGGTCTACCACTACGTTCACCGTGTCGGAAACGGGCAATAGGCTTTCGTCCATCGCCAGTTTGTATACTTTGGTGTCGAATCCGATCATTTTGTCCGTAATGACGCCTCCGTTTACTTCCTGTATCCGGTCTTCGAACGGTACGGCTATTTTGCCTGTGTAGTCCCACCCGTCTACCGTGATCGTCACGTCTTTCGGCTTGTTCTCCTTGTTCACGGCAGCGATGATCAGGTTTTTTCCGCGCGTCCAGGCTCGCACATCCACTAAGGTGTCGTTCACGGTTACTTTCGGTGCCGGTTGTCCGGAGAGGATGTAGGGGGTCATTTCCGCTACTTCCAGGGCTATGGCGGACGCTTCGCCCCAGGAGGTGGTCGATTTGGGGAACCCGTTTTGTCCGTGGCGGATAAAATACTGGAACCCTGTCGAGCCGTTCAGCAGGCCCATATAGACGGCGGCACGGATCTCGCCGGCTGTCGGTTCACGTGTCCACCATTCGTTGCCGCCAAAAGACTGCGGTACGAGCCATACACCCTTTTTCAATATCAGGGAATTGGTCATCGCTTTTTGGAATTTCGACACGCCGGCTACCGGGGAACGCGGAACGGGGTAAAGGTCGCCCATCGAGATATCGTAGCTGTCCTCGTATTTCCGCTCCGAGCCGTAATGCATGAACACCATAGATACCGGATGGTGTGGGTCGATGCTTTTTACGATATCGTACAGTTGTTTCAAGGTTTCCGGGGACGTGTTGCGCCCGTCCGGTTCGTCGGCCAGGTACCAGCTTAGCAAAGCCGGGTGATCCTTGAAAGCGTCGACCTCTTTACGGAGCATCTCCACCCGCTTGGTGGAGTCCTGGTTACGGTCGTAGCCCGTGCCGGCGGTCGCTACGCTGAGCAGGTTGTAATTGACCTTCATCCCCAGTTCCGCGGCCCGGTCCATGTAGACTTTCCGCATTTTGAGGTCGGTACGGGGAATGCTCTGGTAGGGTGAGAGCATGTTGAACCCGCGCACGACTTCTTCTTCCTCGATCATCGGCTGGACCGGCGAATAGCAGAAGAACCCGTATGGGATCAGGGGCATTCCGCGGGTAACTACCCCGCCGGTTTTCAGGTCTACCTGTACGGCGTTGAATTTGTACGGGAGTTTTTTCAGCTCCACCGTTCCGTCTATCGAGGCGGCATCCGATTTGACCGTATATTTGAAAGGGGTCTTGCCTTCAGGCAGGGTGCTGATCGGGACTTCGAGCGAAGCGATGCCTCCGGGGATACCTTTGCCCGTGATAGCCACCCCGGCAGGCGTGGTCAGGGTAATGGTCGAGTTGGCGTAGATGGTGCTGTCCGGCAGATAAACGAGGAATTCCGTCTGGGGTTCGTTCATGTAGAAATCGAGCCGGAAGGCTGCCCTGACGTCTTTGGGTTGGGCCGATACGGCCAAGCCCCACAGCGTCAGGAAAAGGAAAATAGCTTTTTTCATAGGCGGTAGTTGTTTTAAAGAAAATTGTTTTTCGGTTTGCTTATTTGCCGTACAGATGTTTTTTCCGCTTTATAAGGTAAGAAGTTCTCACCATTCGCACTAATAGGGTAGCCAGTACGATGCTTATCAAAGCGCTCCACCAAGGGATGTGTCCGGCCGTTTCCTGCATTTGCTCCGGCTGCATATGGGCTGCTGCATACATCAGGAAGATATTCCACAGGTTGGAAACCAAATGGAAAGCCACCGGGACCCAGATGTTCGATGTGTAAATATACAAATATCCCAGAAATACGGAGCACAGGAATATCCCCACACAATTAAACCAATCCAGGTGGATGGCTGTAAATACGATGGAGACGGTGATCACCGAAAGGGCCTTCCGGTGGGAAATCCGGATCAGGAGCCTTTGCAGCGTTCCACGGAAAAAAAACTCTTCGCACAGGGCCGGAACGATACCCAATGCAAAGGCTGCCGCCGGGAATGAATCCCAGGAAGGTTCGCCGACGATCCGGGCGATGGAACCTTCGCGCGAAGCCTGCGCTTCCGCCAGACGGTTGAAAATATCTGCCGGGAGGGCGTATTCCAGGAAATCGCGGGTAAAGGTGACGATAAACTGCAGGAACGGCTGGAGGGCCAGTACCGCCGTCGATGCGTATACAAGGATGTTCCACTGGGGCTTGTATACTTGGAGTCCTCTTTTTATGCCCGTGGAAAAATGCCAGAAAACAAGGGATGGCACGGCGAAGACCGACACAGAAGTCAAAACGGCCGATACGCCAGCCAACCAGGCCGCATTTCCCGTTTGGGCGGCGGCGCGGTTTAAGGAGACCGAAATGAGCATCCCGGCCAGACAGCCCAACACCGCTAGGGCGGCCAAGCTGAAAAAGAGTTTTTGAGGACTTTGTGTATAAAGGCTGCGTTGCATCGGATTGCCCCGATCGGAGAGGCGTTTTTCGCATACAAATATATATCTTTGCCCTGGGATTTTAACAGCCGGCGCCCGAAAAAGCGCTGAGGAGTATGATAAAAATAGGCGATATCGTTTTGGAAGGTTTTCCGGTGCTTTTGGCCCCAATGGAAGACATTACGGATCCTCCGTTTCGGGCGCTGTGCAAGCGGTACGGGGCGGATATGTCGTATTCGGAGTTTATCTCGTCGGACGGCCTCATTAGGGGGGCGGAAAAAAGTCGGGTGAAACTCGATTTCGAAGAGGCCGAACGGCCTGTGGGCATCCAGATATTCGGGGCGGATGCAGATGCGATGGCCCAGTCGGCGCGTATTATCGCGTCGTTGCCGCGCACGCCCGATGTAATCGATATCAACTTCGGCTGCCCGGTCGGCAAAGTAGCAGGCAAAGGGGCGGGTTCAGGAATCTTTCAGGACACGGATAATATGCTCCGTATCACCCGTGCGGTGGTGGAGGCGGCCGGAACTATTCCCGTGACGGTAAAAACGCGGCTGGGCTGGGATGAGAAAAGCATCTGCATCCAGCATTTGGCGGAACCTTTGCAGGACTGCGGCATACAGGCGCTGACGATACACGGGCGTACGCGCTGCCAGATGTACAAAGGCGAGGCCCGCTGGGAGGTCATCCGGGAGATACGCCAAAACCCGCGTATCCGTATCCCGATCATCGGCAACGGCGATGTGGTGTCCGGGGAGAAAGCCCGTACGATGCGGGACGATTATGGCCTGGACGGTTGTATGATAGGCCGCGCCGCGATCGGCAATCCGTGGATATTCGCCGATGTCAAGCATTTCCTTTCCACCGGGGAGCATTTGCCGCCTCCCGGGTTCCCGGAAAGGGTGGAAGCGGCCCGGTTTCATCTGCAACGGGCGGTGGCCTGGAAAGGCGAGCGACTGGGGGTACTCGAAACCCGGAAACACTATGCGGGGTACTTCAAAGGGGTGCCTGAATTCAAGGCTACTCGGATAAAACTCTGTACCACGGATGCTTCCGAGGAGGTTTTTGAAATTTTGAACAATATTTTAAACGATTTTTAATCTTAACGCTTTTTTAGTGTCCGAAAAACACTAATTTTACCCTCTGAATGGTGCGGGATGCCTATTGCCGCATATATGACTAGAAATTCACGTAGTAAAAACATATATTAGAAAGAAAAACATGGATAATTCAGTTCAGAAACAAAAAAGTTATGTGCTGCCTATCGCAATGATGTTCGCGCTGTTTTTCATGATAGCGTTCGTCACAGGGCTTCAGAACCCGATGGCGGTGATCGTCAAGAACGAATTCGGGGCCAGCAATTTCCTTTCCCAGTTGGGTAATTTTGCCAACTTTATCGCGTATGCCTGCATGGGTATACCGGCGGGGCTTTTGCTTCAGCGTATCGGGTACAAGAAAACGGCTTTGATCGCTATTGTGGTAGGCTTTGTCGGAGTCGGCATTACCTTCCTTTCCGGCCAGGTGAGCAGTTTTGCCGTGTATCTGACCGGCGCATTCGTTTCCGGGTTCTCGATGTGTATGCTCAATACCGTCGTAAACCCGATGCTCAACACACTGGGCGGGGGTGGAAATAAAGGAAACCAGCTTATCCAGTTCGGCGGCGCCTGCAACTCGATCGGTGCCACTATCGTTCCGGTACTGGTCGGTTACCTGATGGGCTCCATTCCCGAAGCCCGCACAATCGCCAGCGCGGGTCCGGCTCTCTATCTGGCGATGGGTATTTTCGCGTTGGCGTTCCTTGTGCTCACATTTATGAGAATTCCCGAGCCGTTCATCGCTAAAAATGAACTTAAAAAAGAAAAATCGAAATACAGCGCCCTGTCGTTCCGCCATTTCGTACTCGGTATGGTGGCTATATTCGTTTACGTGGGTATAGAAGTGGGTATTCCCAATATCGCCAATCTGTATATGACCAGCGAAGGAAACGGCGGCCTGAACATTGCCCCGACCCTTGCCGGTACGGTAGTAGGTACATACTGGTTCCTGATGCTTATCGGCCGTCTGGGCGGCGGTGCGGTAGGAGCCAAGATTTCCAGTAAGGCGATGCTTTCTTTTGTTGCCTTGATCGCCATGGTATTCGTATTGTTGGGTATATTCATGCCGGCCGAAGTTACGGTCAATATGCCGGTATTCCTGGAAGATATTTCGTTCGGTTTTGCCGAAGTGCCTATTAGCGTGATGTTCTTCGTGCTGTGCGGCCTTTGCACTTCCGTAATGTGGGGCGGTATTTTCAATCTGGCTGTAGAAGGCCTCGGAAAATACACGGCGGCGGCGTCCGGTCTGTTCATGATGATGGTGTGCGGTGGTGGTATCCTGCCGGCTGTTCAGGGATGGATCGCCGACCATGTAGGTTATCTGATGAGCTACTGGCTGATATTCGCCTGCCTGCTGTACCTGCTGTACTATGCGCTGGCAGGAAGCAAAAATGTGAACAAGAACATTCCGGTGGATTAATAATTTTCCGGCGCCATTCTATAAAAAAGACCGGGTTGCATCGCAGCCTGGTCTTTTATTTTGCCCCCAAACGGGCGCGGCGGAGGCCGCGCTCCGGCCAAAGGCCGGATATCTGTCGGGAATTTTTCCGGATTATAGGAAAGGATGGAATTCCCGGGTCAGCCCTATGTATTGTGTGCTGTGCCGACCGGCCGCTTCACACAGGCAGAGTTCGTCTGCCTGGATATCGGTGGTAGGAGCCGGGGAAAACGCCAGTAAAGAGCGTTTGAACGGCCTGTGCGGGGCGCCTTTTACATCAGTGCGCCGCCGCAGGAACAGTCCGTTTTCCCGGAAGACAGCAATGACGGTTTCTGCCGCAGCATAAGGATAGATTATGGCTGCCGCCCCCTGTTCGGACAATACCTGCCGGATTTTCCCCGCCAGCGCCTCAGGCGGGAGCGAGCAGGCGCTCCTGGCCCCGGCCCGTGCATGGTCGGGGCTCAGGGTGTCTTCCGTAAAAAAGGGGGGATTGGAAACGACGAAATCGTATTTCGAAGGAAAATCATAAATCCGGAAATCACCCTGGAAGGCTTTTATCCGGTCGAAAAAAGGACTTTTTGCTATATTTTCCGTGGCGTCTTCCAGGGCGCCGGCATCCGTTTCGATAGCGTCTATCCGGGCTTCGGGAAACCGTTGGGCCATCATTAGGGCGATAAGGCCGCACCCGGTGCCGATATCGAGCAATGCCGTGGCGTTCGATGCGTCGGCCCATGCTCCGAGCAAGACGCCGTCCGTCCCTATTTTCAGGGCCGACCGGCTGTCCGTCAGGCTGAAGCGGCGGAAACGGAAAAGATGTTTTTCCGCTTTTCCCATTATTTGAAGGTGATCTTTACCCGGTTGGTATCCGCCGGTTCCGTTTTCAGCGGTTGGATCGTGTCTTTAGGGGTTTGTTCCGGGGCTGGAGTTGGAGCTGGAACTGCGGGAATGCTTTGGGCGTTCTTTTCCGCCTCCCGGCGCAATTTCTTTTCTTCCCGGGCTTTTTTCCGGGCGGCGGCATTCTTGCCGGTGAAGGATTGTTTTATCAAGCTGCCCAATTCCCGGAAGCTGTTGAATTCCTGCCGATAGGATACACCGATGCTTTGGATGTAACCCTGTTGGTTGTTCATGTAGTCGTTCTGCCGACGGTTGACGAATACGGCCCGGAACCGTCCGTCGGGGGTAATATTGTATTCTATTTCCACGTCGCCTACCAGGTCGGACTGGGTAGTTCCGGTCGGCATACCTACCACGCCGTTGACCGTTACGCGATTATCGAATAGCTTGGTGGAAATGCCCAATTCGAAATCCGTACTTTCGGTAGTTCCCAGATATTTGTTGGTCGAGGTATTGACGTTGACGTTGATGTCCACCCCGCTCACGAAACGTTGAAGGAGGTTGGAGAATTGCGAGGAAAGCATCCCGGCAGTCAGGCCGGCCACTCCGCTGGCTACGACGTTCTGGTTGTCGTTTTCCCCTGTGGCGGTGAAAGAATTGAGTACCATCAGGGAGATAAACTGCTGGCTGAGCTGGTCTTGGTCGGATAAACGATAGGCCAGTTCTTCCCGCACGTTTTCCGGGGCGCGGGGCATCTGGATGTCGAAGTTGTATACCGGTTCCGAAAGGTCGCCTGTCAGGTTGATGGTCATCATGACTTCTTCCCGGGCATTTTCGGCTACGGAAGACAAATACACGGCTGGTTTGGTCGTCGTTTTATACGTTGCGGACAGATCGATGCTCGGGTTGGAGGGATCCCCGTCGAAGGTCATCCGCCCGCCCGAAAGCAGGCTGAAAGATTTTTTGATTAGAGTTTTGTAGACGAATGTATAGGTTCCGCTGACCACTTCGTAGGTTCCGTTCAGGGTAAAGGATCCTTGGGGAGACAGGTGCATAGAGAGCTTGCCTTCACCGTTGGCCTCTATCATGTGTCCGGACGTTTTGTCCAGGTACACGCTCAGTGTTGCATCCGGAGTGGCCTCGATGGCGATGTTCATTTCGCTGGACGATTCCACAGCGGATTTGACGATCTGCTTTTTGAGGTTTTGGAGCAGGGAGTCCACGTGGGAAGTGCGCGGGGGAACGAAAGTGATCATTTGCGAATCCTTGAAATCGGATGCGCTGCCGATGTCGATGGCAAAATTCGTATTGCGTTCCGTGCGGGCCGCAATATTGTATTTCAGGGCGTTGGTCGGCCCTTTGAGCTCCATAAATCCGGTAGCGAAGACTTTTCCGTAGAATTTGTCGTTATTCTGCCCGGAGGTGTTAAGTACCAGGGTTTTGTCGACATCGGTTCGCAGGTCGAGATACCAGGGCTTGAAGTTGTCGTGGTAGATCCGCCCGTCCAATGTCCCATAAGTGGAGTATACGACGTCCCGTATACGGATTTTGTCGAAGTAAAAGAAACTGTTGCGCACCGGGACGATCGTCGAATCCGGAATGGCGTATTCCACGTTCGTGAAATTGATACCCAGCTTCGTGCGATCCAACCGGACGAAGCCGTTGATGTCCGGACTCTTCATCAGTCCCCGTATTTCTATTTCAGCCGAAGCGAATCCGGTCGATTTGTTGAATACGGAAGGTAGCAAATAGTGGACGACATCGAGCCTGAGGCTATCCAGAGTCAGATCCATTTCGGGAACCAGCTGCCGGTCGCTGATCCGTAAACCACCGGTAAGGGACAGGGCTTTCCGGGAACCGTTTACCAGTTGGGCGGACGTATTGATATACCGGTTGGCCAGGTCGGCCTTTACCGAAAGGGAAAGATTCCCTATTTCATCGTAGGCCACGGCCAGCGAATCAATGCTAAGCGATACTTCCGGGATGATGGTCTTATCCTGTTCGCCCTTGTAAAGGTGGGCCAACAGGTTCAGGTGTCCTTTTAACGGAACATTGTTGCGCAGGAAGATCGAACGCGAGAGGTCGAGTTCCTCAATGGACAAACGTAGATCCATCAGGTCTTTCGAGGAGTAGAAACCCCCGGCGCTGATCCGGGCTTCCCCGGAAGTCATCACCAGGGAATCCAGGTTCACGCTTCCCTGGCCCACATTCCACACGATGCGGTCGCGGGAAGGATCGTGCCCTCCGAACTGCCATTTCATGTGTTCCAGATTTATATTCGACGGCAAAAATCCGATGACCACATTCCCATCTTCGTCGTCTTTTTGATAGGCACTGATGTGGTAGGCTATGCTGTCTGCGCTGTTCCATTTGTAGAAATCGCTGCGTATGGCGATGCTGTCCGCATACCGCTGGGCGGACAGGTCGAGATCCTCTATGCTGTAGACCGGGTTGAGGAATTTTTGGGCCTTAATGCTCAATACGTTGGCATTGGCCGTGTTGAGGTTGAAATTCAGGGTATCCAGCAGGATGTTGTTGTAGTTGATCCGGTCGGCCACCAGGTTGAAAGAAAAGTCGTCCCTCGAGGAGTTTACCGTGCCGCCCATATGGGTTTTCCCGTCGAAGACCAAGGGCGTATTGACTATCTTTACATTGGATGCTGTGATATTCAGCAGGAACGAATACTCCTGCCCCGGGGTGACTTTGCGTTTCTGGTAAGGTTTGAAGCGGGCCAACAAGCCATTCATCACTGCCGAAGGCACTTCGGAAAGCAAGTAGTTCCCCTCGATATACCCGTTGAACAATTCGTCGGAATCGATGGAAAGCCGGCGGCGTACGCTATCCAGTACTTGTGATTCGATAAGTACCTGGTCTATATAGTAATAATTGCTCCCGTTATTATAACTCATTTCCGAGAAGCTGAGCATGCCTTCCACGTCGTTCAACCCCGATCCCGTAGCGTCCGCCTGAATCGTGCCCCGTAGATTTACGATGCTGTCTTTCACTAGGTTGAGTGCATGAAGGTCGCTCTTATCCAGGTACATATCCAGCGTGCCGTGGTATCGCCCTTTTTCCGGCATCCCTTCCAGGGAGGCGGAAAGCTTGGCCTGCAGATTCGGATCGGCTACGGTGATCTCCGAAGAAAGCGCCCCGTCGGCCAGTTTGGAGTAGAGATCGATCCCCGAATAGGGGTATCCCTTGAATTCCAATAGGTGAATGGAAGTATTCAATTCTATCGCTGCACTCCGGGGGTCGAAGCCCTTTCCCTTGATATCCGAGAACAAAGTGACTTTTCCCAGGAGTTTCGATCCGGTCAACAGTCCGGCATTGACGTTTTCCAGTACGGCTTTGGCTGTGTAGCGGGCATTCTTTTTGCTCCACAGGTCGTCCGATTGTCCTTGTATGAATATTTTCCCATGCTGCAGGGTAGTAAGGGATGCCACGGCAGTCACATTCTCATTCTCCAGGGTCAGCAAAGCATTACCCGACAGTTGCTCGATGCTCGATAGTTTGTCGTAGGTCTTTTCCGGCACATATTTTCCCGTCACCCGGTTCATCACGGCGATAGCTTGGGAGGGAAGCACCTGGATGCTTTTCAGGACGATCTTTCCGTTGCCTTCCCGCAAGGCGCCCGGGGCGTTCAGGTGCCCTGAAATATTGGCTGAGAATACATTACCGACAGCTATTTTCAACCCCTTGACGTCTACCATCCCTTTTTGGGCGATGATCCGGGCCGAAATATCCGTGGGCGGCATATGGGCCGCCTGCGGGAAAAGGTGTTCGATGTCATGCAGGTCTATATGCGAAGGCTCTACCGAGAGGCTGAACTGGGAATTCCGGATACGGTCTACCAATTTGACGCCGGTAGAATCGCTGCGCAGGAAATAGGAGCTGGCCGAAAATTGCAGGTTCGACCGGTCTGTAGACAAGGCGACCTTATCCATGATGATGCCCTGTGGGCATAACCGGAAAGTTCCCGAAAAACTCCGCACGTCCGTACCGGCCGAGGAAGCGAAAGAAAGGGCGTCCAGGTCGGCATGGTAGTCCCCGGGGTCTATGGAAATACCGGAGGCTTTCAGGGAAATATGGCGGGCATACTCCGTTTTAGCGGTATCCTGTGTTTCGAACGAAAAATCCCCGTCGTAAATCCCCGCTTTGGAAACAGACAAATAAAAAGGTTTTTTCTCCTTTTTCTTTTCGCTTTTGAAATTGTCGATAAAAAGGGCGAGGGAGTTTTTTTCTTCCCCTTTGTATTTTATGATATGGAGTTCCGGCCGGTAAAAATCGGCGTAGGCCAGCGACAGTTTTCCTGAAAAAATGCCCGAAAGGCCCAGGCGCGCTTTGACCGAATCGGCGGCGATCAATGTGTCGCCGTGATGGTCGAGCACCCGGATGCCCGAGAGGCATACCCGACCCGACGTTCGGATGTCTATCCGGTCGATGCTAACCTGTTGGGGAATGTTCCGGCTGATAGCCTCGGATACCTTCCGCCCGATATAGCTCTGAACCGAAGGCAGCAGCAGGCTGCCCAGTGCCAACGCGATCACCAGTATCAGCGATGTGAAAACCAGAAGTATCCTTCGGACGGTTTTATTCATTCGGAATTTCCGTATTATTCGTATTTTTGTCCCATGACAACGTCGAAAGAGCCCGTGATACTGGGCATAGAATCATCGTGTGACGATACCTCGGCTGCCGTAGTATGCGGCACGCGCCTGATGTCTACCGTCATCGCCTCGCAGAAGGTGCACGAACTGTGGGGAGGGGTCGTCCCCGAACTGGCTTCGCGCGCGCATCAGCAAAACATCGTCCCCGTAGTGGACGCCGCCATAAAACAAGCAAATATACGCAAAGAGGACGTAAATGCAATCGCTTTTACGCGCGGGCCGGGGCTTATGGGGTCGCTTTTGGTGGGAACTTCGTTCGCCAAGAGCCTGTCCCTGGCGCTGGGTATCCCACTGATAGAGGTGAACCATATGCAGGGCCACATCCTGGCCAATTTTATCGACGACGGCAGCGGGACTCCGATGCCCGGTTTTCCGTTCCTGTGTCTGACGGTCAGCGGCGGACATACCCAGATTGTGCAGGTGAACAGCTATCTGGAACAGATGGTGCTCGGCTCCACCATCGACGATGCCGCCGGGGAGGCCTTCGACAAGATCGGCAAAATGCTTTCGCTGCCCTATCCGGCCGGCCCCCATATAGACCGCCTGGCCAAAGAAGGCAACAAAGACGCTTTTTCCTTTTCCCGGCCGGAACCGGGCGGCCTGGACTTTAGTTTTTCGGGTTTCAAGACATCCGTGATGTATTTTTTGCAGAAAAAGGAAAAAGCGGACGCCGATTTTGTGAAGAACAACCTGGCCGATCTGTGCGCATCCGTACAGGGTACCATCATCGACATATTGGTGAAAAAGCTCCTCAAAGCGGTGAAAGAAACGGGCATCCGGGAGATCGCCATCGCCGGCGGCGTTTCGGCCAATTCCGGCCTGCGTGGGACCTTGCAGCAGATCGCCGATGAAAAAAGCCTGGTGCTCCACCTGCCGCAGCTCAAGTTCACCACTGACAATGCGGCCATGATCGCCGTAACGGGTTATTTCAAATACCTCCAGGGGGAATTCACCGACGTATCCGCCGTGGCCACCGCTCGCTATTCCCTGTAAAAAATATTGGTATGCAGCTTTTTTACGCTCCTGAACTCCGCCCCGAAGCCGAATTTTTCTCCCTTCCCCGGGAGGAGAGCCACCATGCCGTCAAAGTGCTCCGTATGGGGGAGGGGTCGGATATCTTTGCAACCAACGGCCGCGGGCTGATGGTGCGGGGAGTTGTCGCTTCGGCCAGTCCTTCGTCTCTTTCGGTCCGGGTGGAAGAAGTTCTTGAGGACACCCAAAAGCGCTCTTACCGCTTGCATATTGCCGTAGCCCCGACCAAAGTCAACGACCGGATGGAGTGGCTGCTGGAAAAAGCGACGGAAATAGGGGTAGACGAGATCACCCCCCTCGTTTGCGCCCGGAGCGAACGGCGGGTGTACAACCGGGAGCGGGGCGGGAAGATCGTCGTTTCGGCCGGCAAACAGTCCCTGAAAGCGACGTTTCCTGTCCTGCACGAGGCCGTCGATTTCAAGGATTTTGTAAAGGAGAATCCCTGTGCCGATACGTTCATCGCGCACTGCATGGACGGAGAGAAAAAAATACTTTCCACGCTCCTGGCCGGGAAGAAAGATATTTGCGTGCTTATCGGGCCGGAAGGCGACTTTTCCCCCGAAGAACTTTCGGCGGCCCTGTCCGCCGGTTATGTGCCGGTGAGCCTGGGAGATGCCCGCCTGCGGACGGAAACGGCGGCCCTTTACGCCGTAGCGGCGGCTTCGGTAGTCAACCAGCTTTAATCCCAGCGATTGTTTCTAAAATGAAGCAGCCGATTCGGACGAAGGCCTGAGCAACTCCGTACTCTTGCCGGTAAGAAGCTAAGCCTGAAAAATAAAACGGCGCTCCGTTCCGGAGCGCCGTTTTATTTTTCAGGCTTACGAAAGTTATTTTGCCTTCGCAAAAGCCTGATCGAAATCGGCCTTCAGGTCTTCGAAGTCTTCCAGCCCGACCGATACGCGGATCAGGTTTTCAAATACACCTGCCGCGTTTTTTTCCTCGTCGGAAAGCTGCTGGTGAGTGGTGGAAGCCGGATGGGTGACGATGGATTTCACGTCGCCGATATTGGCTACCAGGCGGAATATTTTGACGTTGTCCACAAATTTTTTGGCAGCATCGTACCCTCCCTTGATGCCGAACGACATCAGGCCGCTCTGGCCTTTGGGCAGGTATTTCTGTGCCAATGGATAATGGCGGCTGCTTTCCAGTCCCGGGTAGAGCACCCATTCCACTTGCGGGTGCGCCTCGAGGTATTTGGCGAATGCCAGCGCCGATGTGCTGTGGCGTTTCATCCGAAGTTCCAGTGTTTCGAGCCCCTGGAGGATCTCGAACGCCGAGAATGGGCTGAGGCAGGCGCCGATGTCGCGCAGCCCTTCGGTGCGCAGTTTTACGGCCAAGGCAGCGGGGCCCAGGTCGGCATAGACCATGCCGTGATAAGCCGGATCCGGGGTGGTGAATTCCGGGAAACGGCCGGAGGCCCGCCAGTCGAACCGTCCGGAGTCGATCACCGCGCCGCCCATCGTCGTGCCGTGCCCCTGCATGTATTTGGTCAGGGAGTAGGTCACGATGTCCGCCCCGTGTTCTATCGGGCGGAGCAGGGCCGGGGTGGCGACCGTATTGTCGACGATCAGCGGAATGCCGTGTTTGTGGGCGATGGCAGCGATCGCTTCGATGTCCAGCAGGTTGAGCTGGGGATTGGGGAGCGCTTCCAGGAAAACGGCTTTCGTATTGGGGCGGATGGCTTTTTCAAAATCGGCCGGGTCTTCCGTCTCTACGATGGTGCTTTCGATGCCGATACGCGGCAAACGGATGGCGAACATCGTATGCGTACCGCCGTAGATGCTCGACGAGGAGACGATATGGTCTCCGGCGCGCATCAGGCAGAGCAGGGTGGAAAACAGGGCCGCCGTGCCCGAGGCGAAGGCGCAAGCGCCTACTCCGCCGTCCATTTCCGCCAGGCGGCGCTCCAGTACATCGGTGGTGGGGTTGTTCAGCCGGGTATAGATATAGCCCGGTTTGGACAGGGCGAATATTTCGGCCGCATCGTCCGCCGTGGGAAAATGATAGGCCGAAGTAAGGTATAGGGGTACGGCCATCGCCCCCCGGTGTTCGGCCGGATCGAAGGCTCCCTGTACGGCAGCGGTCGATAGGTGTGGTTCTTTCATTGTTGTGGATTCAAAAGCACACAAAAGTAACTATTTTGTGCCTTAAAAAAAATGTTTTCGATACTTTTGCCTTGTATAAAAACAAATGGGAATAGGAAGGACATACGTATGGTCGACCTCAAAGGCCAGTATGAGAAAATCAAGAGCGAAGTGGATGCCGCCGTGGTGTCCGTGATGGGTTCGAGCGCGTTTATCAACGGACCGGAAGTATCGGCTTTTCAGAAAGAACTGGAAGAATACCTGGGAGTAAAGCATGTCATCCCCTGTGCGAACGGCACGGACGCGCTGCAGATATCGCTGATGGCCCTCGGCCTGAAACCGGGTGATGAGGTGATCACCGCCGATTTCACGTTCGCGGCCACTGTCGAAGTAATCGCCCTGCTCGGGCTCAAACAGGTGCTGGTCGATGTGGACAAAGATACCATGACGATGAATCTGAAAGCCATGGAACGCGCGATCACTCCCCGTACCAAAGCCATTATCCCCGTCCACCTGTTCGGGCAGACGGCCGATATGGCCCCCATTATGGCGGTTGCCGAAAAACACGGTATAGCCGTGGTCGAAGATACCGCACAGGCCATCGGCGCCGACTACACTTTCCCCGACGGGGCGGTAAAAAAGGCCGGTACGATCGGCACGCTGGGCGCTACTTCCTTCTTCCCTTCCAAAAACCTGGGTTGCTATGGGGACGGCGGGGCCATCTTCACTAACGATGACGAGCTGGCCCACCGGGTGCGCGGTATTGTAAACCACGGGATGTACCGCCGGTACTATCACGATGAAATCGGTGTCAATTCCCGTTTGGACAGTATACAGGCAGCTATCCTGCGTATAAAACTCCGCCGGTTGGACGAGTATAACGCGGCCCGGCGTCAGGCGGCCGCCATGTACGACAAGGCATTTGCCGGTTGCCCGAAAGTCGCTACCCCGTATATCGCCCCATACAGCCATCATGTGTTCCACCAATACACGCTCCAACTGGCCGAAGGGGTAGACCGCGATGTCCTGATCGCCCACCTGAACGGGAAAGGCATTCCGGCGATGATCTATTATCCGGTGGCCCTGCGCAAACAGAAAGCCTACGATACGCACGATTACGACGATTCGCAATATCCGAACACCGATCTGCTGGTGCAACGTGTAGTATCCCTGCCGATGCATACCGAACTCGACCAGCAGCAGGTGGACTATATCGCCGGCGCAGTCAAGGAATTTTTGCAATAAAGATTTTTGGGGTCGTGTAATCCCGTTCAAAAATGAAAAATACCCTGCTTTTTAGCGGGGCGTTTTTTATTAGATCAGTGTCTTTACAAAAACAATTCCGGATCGCGCCGGGCAGAAAAGTTCTGGTGCAGGTAGGCGGTAAAAGGCGTTTCGTACCGCCGGGCTTCCGTGGGGCAGTCCTTGACGCAGGCGCAGCATTTGATGCAAAGGTTCCTGTCGGTATCTATTTCCCCGCTTTCGTTTACGAAGATCGCATGCGTCGGACACAGTCCGATACAAATTTCGCACAAGGTACAATCGTCCGTCCGGGTGACGGGCGCACCGGGTACCGAAGGTTTCAGGGGTTTATAGGGCGTGTTCCCTTTGATGAAAAAAGGCGTGGGAGTGCGATCATTCCATTTCCGGACAGAGGCTTTTCCAAAATCTTCGGCCGTTTTCAGGTCTTCGCCGTCCGGCCGCCCTTCGGCCACCGGCATTTCCGGGCGGCTGTAACTATGCTCGCCGATAAAAGCGCCCGCCGAAACGGGAACGAATCCCTGTATCCGGACGGTATCACAAAGTTCTAACAGGGCGTCTTCATAATCCCTATTGCCGTAGACGACGGCCACGATAGCCGGAGTGCCGTTTCCGTGAAAGCGCCGGATACGATCCAAAGCTACAGGGGCAACCCTCCCCCCGTAGACTGGTACGGCGATGACGACCAGCGTATCGTCAATCCCGACGGAGCTGCACGATGTATCGCAGGTCAAGTCGGTCTCTTTTATGTTTTTCAGTCCGGTTCCCCGGGCGATGGCGCGGGCGATCCGGGCCGAAGTGTGGGTCGGGGAAAAGAAAACGGAATGGACGGTGTCGGGCTTCATGAAGGGTCTCTTTCAGGTTCCGCCGGTTCGGCCCGGGTTGCCGGCGGAAGGCCAGTACTAAAATAGTCCAGGATTAATTTGGCCCGGGCGGTACCTGCCGTACCGGCCAGTTCTTCGGGCGATGCCCGGCGGATCTTTTCGACCGAGCCGAAACGGGTGAGCAACGCTTCGCGGGTCTTGGCACCTATCCCTTTTATGTCGTCCAGTTCGGATACCAGGGCGCTTTTCGAACGGCGCAGCCGGTGGTGGGTGATGCCGAAACGGTGCGCTTCGTCGCGCAGTTGCTGGATGATACGCAGGGTGACCGACCGCTTGTCCAGGTAAAGGGGCAGCGGGTCGCCGGGGTAAAAGATCTCTTCCAGGCGTTTGGCGATGCCGATCATACTCACTTTATTTTCGATCCCCAGTTCCCGGATGATCTCGTAAGCGGCGCTGAGCTGGCCTTTGCCGCCGTCCACGATAATCAGGTCGGGAAGCGGCTGGTTTTCCTCCACCAGACGGCGGTACCGGCGGTAGATGACCTCTTTCATCGTAGCGAAGTCGTCCGGGCCTTCTACCGTACGCACGATAAAGTGCCGGTAGTCTTTTTTCGAAGGTTTGCCGTCCTTGAACACTACGCATGAGGATACGGCATTGGTACCTTGGATATTGGAGTTGTCGAAGCACTCGATATGGCGGGGCTCTACGGACAGGCGCAGGTCGGATTTCATCGTCTGCATGATCCGGTTGGTGTGCGCCTCCGGGTCGACGATACGCTCCTTGTTCATGCGTTCCATCCGGGCCAGCCGGGCATTCTTTTCGGACAGTTCCACCAGGTGCTTTTTTTCGGCTTTCATGGGCACGCGCAGTTTGACCCCCTCCTCCAGTTCCATGTCCACCGGGAACGGCAGGAGTATTTCCTTGGAAGTCGAAGAAAACAGTTGGCGGATCTCCACGATGGCCAGCGGGAGGAGTTCGGTATCCGGTTCGTCCATCCGTTTGCGCATTTCCATGGTATAGGATTGTACGATGGCTCCGCGTACGACCTTCAGGTAGTTGACATAAGCGTCTTCGCTGTCCGATACGATACTGAACACATCCACGTCGTTCACCGAGGTGCCGGCTACGGTAGATCGGGCCTGGTAGTTTTCTAGGTGGGTGATCTTTTCCTTTATCTTCTGGGCTTTCTCAAAATGCAGCGCTTTGGCGTATCCCGCCATTTCCCTGCGCAGCGAGGAGAGCACCTCGGAAAAATGGCCCCGGATCAGTTCGCGGGCCATTGCGATCTGCTCCATATACTCTTCTTCGCTCTGGAAACCCGCACAAGGGGCGGCGCACCGTTTAATGTGGTATTCGAGACAGGGCCGGATGCGGCCTTCGGCGATATTTTTTTCCGAAAGGTCGGCTTTGCAGGTGCGCAGGAGGAAAAGTTCCCGGATCATATCCAACAGCACATGCGCCGTGGTCACCGAGGGGTAAGGGCCGTAATATTCCGAACCGTCGGCCACTTTGCGCCGGGTGAGAAAAACACGGGGGAAACGCTCATTTTTGATACATATCCACGGGTATGTCTTGTCGTCCTTGAGCATGATGTTGTACCGGGGACGGAGCGTTTTTATCAGGTTGTTCTCCAACAGAAGGGCATCCGCCTCGCTCTCTACGACGATGAATTTGATGTCGGCGATCTTGGATACCATTACCCGCGTCTTGGCGCTTTGGATGTTCTGCCCGAAATAGGAGAGCACCCGTTTTTTCAGGTTCTTTGCCTTACCGACATAAAGAATCTTCCCGTCATTGTCGTAATAACGGTAAACGCCCGGGTTTTCCGGAAGCGTTTTGAGGATCAACTTTATATGTTCGGTCATTTCAATCCGTGGAAGCAGCCACTATGATCTCTTTGGCGCGTTCTATCATCGAATCTATACCCTGGTCTACAAGGGCCGTGTTCATATCGTATTTCTCGTCCGGTGCGACCCCGTTCTCGAAATCGACACCCCGGGCATCCGTGCCCCGGGTGGTACTCAGGCGGATCGTCCATCCGCCGGGGAGCATGAAATCGGCCGGCAGTCCGCCTCCGCCGCCGGTACTGTCCCCTAAGACGGTCACGTTGGGAAATTCCTTAGCCATTGTCACGAAATACGATGCGGCGCTGAAGCACTGGCGGTTGGTCAGGATGACCACGGGTTTGCGGTATCTTGGCCCTTTGGGGGTGGAATAATGATCCTTGAATTCTGAAAAATCATCGTGCCCGGGGCCGTTCTTGTATTTTGTGCGGTAGGTGAGCCTGCGCATATCGGCCAGGTAATCGGCCAGCATTTCCGCATTGGAGAGTGCGCCGCCCCCGTTGTCCCGAAGGTCGAGGATAATGCCTTCGGTATCCTTGAACCGATTCAGGATCATTCCGATATAAGAAACGGAAGAATTAAACGACGGATAATATATATATCCGTATTTCCCCCCGTCGAGCAGGGTGTTTTTCAGCCCCCCGGAAGACCAGTAATCGGCGCCCAGGTAGTAACGTTCCACTAACGGATAATTGAAATTGGCCGGCGATCCCAGGTACCACTCCCAGTTGCGGGAATAGTCGAACCCGGCGAACAGGTTTACGTGTCCGTCCTTCAATTCGTAGAGCATGTCATAAAGTACCCGGTACAAAGAATACCCCGACATATCTTCCGAGACCTCTTCCGAGTATTTCGCATATATGGCATCCCAGTCGATGTCTTTGTATCCCAGGTAGGAATATTTTTCGTCCACCACTTTCCACATGGAATCGAATATCTCCCGGCGGGAGAAATCGGTCGCATCGGAATCCATGAAAATCCTTTCACAGCCCGATATTAGGGACGAAAGTACGATAATGGTCGCTAACAGGTATTTTTTCATTGTTTTCTCCTCGTTTTACAGGTTGATGTAGAGCCTGAACGACAGGCTGTGTATTCCCTGGCGCACGTTGTTCATATGCGAATCGAAGTCGTACTGCCACCGGTAAGCGGCTTCCCAGGCGTTGCCCCTGCGCATACGGTGGAACAGCCCGATACGGGTCTGCGCCATCCCGTACCCCCCCAAAGAAGCCACCCGGACGTTTTCCATCCGGTCGTCCGGAAAAGGCAAAGAATACGACGGCCGCGCTACGACGGCCAGGATGTCGTACGATGCGCTTCCTATTACCTTGTACTCTTTTTTCAGCATAGTGAACGGGTACTCCAGATGGATTTTCGGGGCGATACCGGCATGAAAGAAATAGTTGGATTCGCTGTTGGTGAAGATCAGCACACGGTTATAGTAGGCGTGCAGGCTCATTTGGCCGCCGACGAACACTTTCCACCGGTTTTCCAGCCGGTTTACCCGGTGGAGGTATTCCCCCTCCAGACGACCTGTGTACCGGTCGGCAATACGCGTGTTGTAATTGGGGAAGCTGTATGCCTGGGAGGATTTGTATGCCTGAGGAAAATAAGAGCCTAACGGGGTGATCTCACCACCCCCCAAACTCCGGTATGTGTTGACGAACCCGAACGTTCCCTGAAGGGAAATCCCCCAAAGGCTTTTTTCGCCCCGGTTTTCAAATCCGATGTACAGGCCGCCGTCCAGGGCTTCCAGAGGGACGTCCCCGATAGTCTTATCGTTTAGCAGGACATAATCGGCTACTAGGCCGAAATGCAGGTATCTGTCTCTTTGCTGAGCCTGAGCTATGCAAATGCCAGCCAACAGGCACAGAATGGTTAAGAATGTCTTTTTCTTCATTATTGCGGAGATGTTCCTTCGCGGCGGCCGGAGCCGGATTAGTTGTCGGATTATTTGATGGAAACGGCCTTGACCGTATCGATCTGTTTGATTTTTTCCACCAGTTTTTTGAGCTGCAAACGGTTGCGCAGCACCATGGAAACCTCTCCATTGAACATGCCTGCTTTGCTTTTGACGGTGATGGATTCGATATTGATGCCCATATCTTCGGAAATGATCTGGGTCAGATGGTTTAATACGCCTACGCTGTCCACCCCGGTGATATCGAGGGTGACCCGGGCTTCTTCCTGCGAAGAGTCTATCCATTTGGCGGTGAGTACCCGGTATCCGTAGTTGGACAACATATCGGTCGCGTTCAGGCAATCTTTCCGGTGGACGACGATCCCTTTGCCTACACTCACGAATCCGAATACATCGTCCCCCGGCTGCGGACTGCAGCACGGAGCGAGGGTATAGTTGAACTTGTCCTCGTTGTCCCCGAACACCAGCCGGTCGTAATGCGGCTTTTCGTCCGAGGAAGGCTGTTTGGAGCCGCTGCCGATAGGCGTGCGGCGCAGCAGGTTGGAAAAGAACCCCCGGCTCGACACAAATTGTTTAAGGGTCGTGTTGTCCACCAGGCCTTTTCCGAAGCGGTAGAACATATCCTGCGAATTCTCCGTTTTCAGAAATGCCACCAGATCGTTGACCGTCTTTTCACTTAGGTCTATTTTCAGGTGTTTGAGTTTGCGTTCGAGTATTTCGCGGCCGTATTTAGCCGTTTCCCGCACGTCCTCGTTCAGGGCGGCCTTTATCTTGTTGCGGGCCCGGGTGGTCTTGACGAACTCCAGCCACTGGGCCTTGGGTTTCTGGTTTTTCCCGGTGATGATTTCCACCTGGTCGCCGCTTTGAAGGATATAGTTCAGCGGCACGAGCGTACCGTTTACCTTCGCACCCAGGCATTTCGTCCCGACCGCACTGTGGATGGCGAACGCGAAATCCAAGGCGGTAGCTCCCTTAGGCAGGCTGCGCAGGTCGCCTTTGGGAGTGAAAACGAATATTTCCCCCACCAGCAGGTTGAGTTTGAATTCGTTCACCAGGTCGGCGGCATTCACTTCCGCCTGTTCCAGCGTTTCGCGGACCTTGGCGATCCATTCGTCCATATATCTGTCGGAAGCCTCCCCGGCGTGCTTGTATTTGTAGTGGGCGGCGTATCCTTTTTCGGCCAGCTCGTTCATCCGTTCGGAGCGGATCTGCACCTCGACCCAACGGTTCTCCGGCCCCATCACCGTGATATGCAAGGCTTCGTATCCCGTGGATTTGGGGGTGGATATCCAGTCGCGCAGGCGCCCCGGGTTGGGGTGGAATTTATCCGTGACGATGGAATAGATCTTCCACGCACAGAATTTTTCCTCCTCTTCGTCGCATTTGTAGACGATCCGGATAGCGAAACGGTCGTACACCTCGTCGAAACTCACCCCCTTGTTGACCATCTTTTTATAGATGGAATAGATGGATTTGTTGCGCCCCGTGATGGAATAATCCAGGTTTTCCTTGTCCAGCACGTCCTTTATCACTCCGATGAACCCTTTGATATATTCTTTCTGCGCCTGGTCGGATTCCTGGAGCAAGCGTACGATGTTCTCATAGGCCTCCGGCTCGGTGTATTTGAGCGAGAGATCCTCCATTTCGGTCTTGATGTTGTACAGCCCCAGCCGGTGCGCCAAAGGGGCGTAGATGTAAAGCGTTTCGGAGGCGATTTTCTGCTGTTTTTGCCGGATCATGGCGCCCATCGTCTGCATGTTGTGCAGACGGTCGGCCAATTTGATCAGGATCACGCGGATGTCGTTGGAGATGGTGATGAGCATCTTGCGGAAATTCTCCGCCTGTACGCTCACGTTGGAATCGGAAATGCCCGATATTTTGGTCAGCCCGTCGATGATCCGGGCTACCGTGGGCCCGTATTCCCGTTCGATCTCCTCGAGGGTCACGTCGGTATCCTCCACCGTGTCGTGCAGCAGGGCCGATGCGATGGCCGTGGCATCGAGGCTCATCTGGGAGGCCACGATCGTAGCTACGGCGATAGGGTGGAAGATATACGGCTCTCCCGAGCGCCGCCGCTGGTGGCGGTGGGCTTCGGCGGCCTGTTTAAAAGCCTTATGGATCATGGCCAGATCCTCCCGGCTGAGCTGGTGCGGTATCGACTGCAAAAGCCGGCGGTAGGCCTTCAGTATATCGAGGGCCTCCTTACGGGATATTTCAGGTACCGGAGCTTTGCTGGGTGGCATGGGTTTGTGGCTTTTTTATTTTTTACGAAAAGTAAAAGTATGAAATTTCGACGATAAGAAGCCTTAACGGGATAAAAAAAGTACTCTCCGCTTGCGGGCGGAGAGTACCGGTATTTTTAGTCCGAAAGACGGAGTATCAGTCTACCAGAATGGTTACGTGGTTATCAAGCGCCTTTACCACACCGGAAGATACCTCCAGTACGACATCCCCTTTCCCGTCCGGGGACAGGCCTTCCTGCATTTTCGCATCCGCAAATCCGGAAGAAGCGTGGATCACTACTTCCCCTTTACCCAGCGTGGATACGATAGGGGCATGCATATTGAGGATCTCGAACCCTCCGCCTTCCCCCGGGAGGATTACGGAATCCGCTTTTCCGGCGAACACATCGCCTTCAGGGCTTATCACTTTTACCTCCATGGCCGGTATTATTTTTCGGAAACCTCCTTGAGCATTTTTTCGCCTTTTTCGGCGGCTTGTTCGATCGTGCCCACGTAGCTGAACGCAGCCTCCGGGTATTTGTCCATCGAGCCGTCTATGATGCTGTTGAAGCCTTTGATCGTGTCTTTGATGTCCACGTACACGCCGGGGCGGCCGGTGAACTGTTCGGCCACGAAGAACGGCTGCGACATAAAACGCATCACGCGGCGGGCGCGCTGTACCACCAGTTTGTCCTCTTCGGAAAGTTCGTCCATACCGAGGATGGCGATGATGTCCTGGAGGGAAGCGTTTTTCTGGAGGATCTCCTTGACGCGCTGGGCCGTTTCGTAATGTTCCTTACCTACCACGGTCGGGTCGAGGATGCGCGAGGTCGAATCCAGCGGGTCGACGGCCGGGTAGATGCCCATTTCCGCGATCTTACGGGAAAGCACCGTTTTGGCATCCAGGAAGTTGAATGTGGTGGCCGGGGCCGGGTCGGTCAGGTCGTCCGCCGGCACGTATACGGCTTGCACCGAAGTGATGGAACCATGCTTGGTCGAGGCGATACGCTCTTCCAGGGCACCCATTTCCGAGGCCAGGGTGGGCTGGTAACCTACGGCCGAGGGCATACGGCCCAGCAGGGTCGATACCTCCGACCCGGCCTGGGAGAAACGGAATATATTGTCGATGAAGAACAGGATGTCCCGGCCTTTGCCTTCGTCCTGGTCTTTATCCCCGTCGCGGAAATATTCGGCCAGCGTCACCCCGGAAAGGGCTACACGGGCACGGGCGCCCGGAGGCTCGTTCATCTGCCCGAACACGAAAGCCAGCTTGGATTCTTCCAATGCTTTGCGGTCGACTTTCGACAGGTCCCACGACCCTTCTTCCATCGATTTTTTGAACTCTTCGCCGTAGTTGATGATACCGGATTCGATCATCTCGCGCAGCAGGTCGTTCCCTTCACGGGTGCGTTCCCCTACGCCGGCGAATACCGACAGTCCTCCGTGCTGTTTGGCGATATTGTTGATCAGCTCCTGAATGAGCACCGTCTTCCCGACACCCGCTCCTCCGAACAGGCCGATCTTACCGCCGCGTACGTACGGGCAAATGAGGTCGATTACCTTGATACCGGTGAACAGCACCTCCGAGGAGGTGGATAGTTCTTCGAATTTCGGGGCCGGGCGGTGTATAGGCAGTCCGTCTTTTTTGGGGAGTTCACCCAGTCCGTCGATCGCGTCGCCCGATACATTGAACAGGCGTCCGCGGATCTCTTTCCCGACCGGCATTTTGATCGGCGCACCGGTGGCGGTCACCTCCATTCCCCGGTACAACCCGTCGGTAATATCCATGGCGATACACCGTACGGTGTCCTCGCCGATCTCCTGCTGCACTTCCAATACGATGGTGCCCTCCGTATCGGAGCCCACTTCCAATGCATCGTATATTTTCGGGAAATCCTCCGCCTGGGGAGGGAACTGTACGTCCACTACGGGGCCTACTATCTTGATGATCTTACCTTTTGTTTTTTCTGCCGTTGCTACCATCGGATGTATCTTAGGTTATAGTTCTAGCAAAATTAGGCAAATTTTTTAACACCAAGAACCCCATAATGGGCCATATCGCATTTTTAACTATCCCTTTTTTCGCCAAAGCGGTTCCGAAAGGATACAGGGAGCCTTCAAAGTTTTTTCGTACATTTGCAGGCGTAAAAAACCGTTTTCGAGATATTTAAAGACAAAGAATCATGTTATCGGCCAACAACATCGCCATTTATTTTTCAGGCACCCCGCTCTTTACCGGGGTGAGTTTTCGGATCGACAAGGGAGACCGCATAGGCCTGGCCGGCAAGAACGGCGCGGGCAAGACGACCCTGCTCAAGATGCTCGCCGGCGACCTTCGTGCGGACGAGGGCGATCTGTCGTACGACGGGGACATCAAGGTAGGCATCCTGCGGCAGGATATCGATTTTGTCGACCGCCATACCCTGATGGGCGAGATAGAGAGTTCGTTTGCCGAAATAAAAGCCGTCGAAAAGCGGCTCGACGAAGTAAACCATCAGTTGGCTTCCCGGACGGACTACCAAAGCGACGGATACATGAAACTCATCGAGGAGCTCAACGACCTTACCCATAAATACGACCTGGCAGGGGGGTATACCTATGCCGGGGAGATCGAGCGCATTCTGCTCGGGTTGGGCTTCGAACGGTCGGACTTCGACAAGGATACCCGGCTGTTCTCCGGAGGTTGGCGTATGCGTATCGAACTGGCCAAACTATTGCTCCAGAAGAACGATATCCTGCTGTTGGACGAACCGACCAACCACTTGGACATCGAATCCATCATCTGGCTGGAAGATTTTCTGAACAAATTCGCGGGGGGTGTGGTGTTGGTGAGCCACGACCGCACGTTCCTGGACAACATCACCAACCGGACCATTGAAATATCCGCCGGGCGTATCTACGACTACAAACAGCCTTATTCCAAATACCTCGAGCTGCGTGCGGAGATCCGTGAAAAGCAGGTCGCAACCCGCAAGAACCAGGAAAAGGAGATCAAGCAGACCGAGCAGCTCATCGAAAAGTTCCGTTACAAGGCCTCCAAAGCCGCCTTTGCCCAAAGCTTGATAAAACGCCTGGAAAAAAAGGAACTCGTCGAGGTCGATACGGACGACGTAGCGGCTATGCACCTCAAATTCCAGGTGGACAGCCCCACGGGCAAGACGGTCTACCGGGCCGAAGACGTCCGGAAGACTTTCCATGACGCTACCCGTACGATCGAACGGGAAAACGGGGAGATCGAAGTCGAGTACATACCCAAGCAAGTGCTTAAGGGGATCGATTTCCAGGCGCACCGGGGCGACAAGATCGCCTTCGTGGGCAAAAACGGACAGGGTAAGACCACTTTCGTGCGCTGCCTGTTGGGGCATATCGATTACGAAGGAACGAT
>CAUHQV010000002.1 GCA_959608625.1 uncultured Flavobacteriales bacterium | reverse complement strand
TTCTTCCCAACATTAATTACATTCCCTGATATGGTCAAAAAAGAAATAATAGGCAGGCCGAATCGGATATATTTTTAACAAAGTTTTATTTATGAATATCCTGCAAAAGTCGTATCATTGTAAAGATACCCATACTGGTCTGTCCGCCGGGCAAAACCCAACTGTGCTTTATTTTTACCGCACTATGTATCCCGAAGGACAAAACGGCCGGCGCTTATTTTTAAAACCTAAAAACCAAACTATATGGAAAACACCATCAAATCAGGGCTGGCGATGCTCAACGTGCTGGAAAGCTGGGGCGTTGACCACATTTACGGTATCCCCGGAGGATCTTTCAACTCGACAATGGACGCTTTGTACCAAAAACGCGGAACTATCCAATACATACAGGTAAGACATGAAGAAGTAGGCGCGATCGCAGCGGCGGTGGATGCGAAGATCACAGGCAAGATCGGCGTATGCTTCGGATCGGCAGGACCGGGCGCGACCCACCTGTTCAACGGCCTATACGATGCTCAAATGGACCATGCCCCCGTCCTGGCCCTTATCGGCCAGGTTTCTTCGAAAGCGATGAACTACGACTCGTTCCAGGAACTGAACGAAAACCCGATGTTTGCGGACGTGAGCGTGTATAATCGGACGGTAATGACCCCGGAAAGCCTGCCCCATGTGGTAGACGAAGCGATCCGCCGGGCTTACGAGTACCAGGGAGTGGCTGTGGTGACGATTCCTGTCGATTTCGGGTTCGTGGACATCCCCGATACGGAAGTCTCCACCGCAGGAAGCCACCGGAAAGGAGTCCCGATGCCCGACCCGAAAGACTTGCAGGAGGCTGTCAAATTGATCGAAGCGGCCGAAAAGCCCGTCCTGTATGTGGGTCAGGGCGCCCGAGGGGCCAAAGACGAGATCATCGCGATGTCCGAGCACTTCTCGATGCCGATCGTCCTATCTGTATTGGCTAAAGGTATTATTCCCGATCAAACAAAAAACTTTATGGGCATGGCGGGACGCCTGTCCACAAAACCGGCCAACGAGGCGCTCCGCGAGGCCGACCTGATTGCTTTTATCGGCAGCGACTTTCCGTTCGCCCGGTTCTTTTTCCCGAAAGAGGCAAAATTCATCCAGGTAGACATTGACTCCTCCAAACTGGGTCGCCGGCATAAAACGGACGTCGCTATCCTGGGAGATGCGAAACAGGCGTTGGCCCAAATGGGCAAAATGGGCAAAAAGAAAAAGACTTCCAAATTCCTGGACGCGTGTCTCGAAAACCGCCGCAACTGGCTGGGCTACCTGAAAAAATTCGAGGACAGGAACGATGTGCCGATGCGGGTCGAGCCGGTATTCAAAGAAATTAACCGGATCGCCGAAAAAGACGCCATTTTCATTGCCGACGTGGGCAACAGTACGATCCATGCCGTCCGCCTGCTGGATATGAACGAAAACCAGCGTTTCACCACATCGGGCCTGTTCGCCACGATGGGCTACGGCGTACCGGGCGGTATCGCCGCCAAACTGAGTTATCCCGGCCGCCAAGTCTTCACCCTGAGCGGGGACGGGGCTTTCGCCATGGTCATGCAGGACATCATCACCCAGGTGAAATACGGCCTTCCGGTGATCAACATCGTCTTTTCGAACGATTCGCTGGGCTTTATCGACGCCGAACAGGAGGATACCAAACAGCCTAAGTTCGGGGTAGACCTGATGGGGGCCGACTACGCCAAGATCGGCGAGGCGATGGGCGCCAAAGGGTTTACAGTGACCAAACGGGAGCAGCTCCGCGAAGTATTCGACCAGGCCAAAAAGAGCAAGATCCCGGTGGTGATCGACGTGAAGATCGAGAACAAACGCCCTTTCCCGGCCGAAGCGATGGTGCTGGACGAAAATCTATATGGCAAAGAGGCCGTCGAAGCGTTCAAAAAACGCTACGAAGCGGAAGACATGCCGTTACTGAGAAAATTGATGAAATAAATAAAGAACCTAAAACCTAATTTACCATGTTAAAAACAGGAACCAAAGCGCCCGGATTCAAGCTGGATGCCAGCCCGGACGGACAGATATCCCTGGAGGGATTGAAAGGAAAGAAAGTGATACTGGCCTTTTACCCGGCCGACTGGAGCCCCGTATGCTCGGACCAGATGTCGCTGTACAACGTATCACAGAAATTGTTCGACAAGAGCAACGCCGTGGTCATCGGCATCTCGGTGGACGGCAAATGGAGCCACAAGGCTTTTGCCGAAGCCCGGAAATTCAAGTTCCCCCTGCTGGCCGATTTCGAGCCGAAAGGGGCCGTATCCAAAGCGTACGAAGCGTACGATGAAACCAACGGCCGGAGCAAGCGGGCGCTGTACGTCATCGACGAGGACGGCATCATCCGCTGGAGCCACCTCTCCCCGGACGGGGTGAACCCCGGAGTGGACGGGATACTGGAAGCACTGGACGAATTAACCAAAAACCAAAAGAAACCATGATACTCAAACCCGAAACGAACGAAAAAGACCATACGCAGGGCAACCCGAAAGCCCCGATCGAACTGGTGGAATACGGCGATTACCAGTGCCCTTATTGTGCGAAGGCCCATTACATGATACAGAAGCTCCAAAAAGGCATGGGCGGGCAGATGAAATTCGTTTTCCGGAACTTTCCCCTGTACGATGCCCATCCCAACGCCCTGCATGCAGCTACTGCAGCCGAAGTGGCGGCCGACCAGGGAAAATTCTGGGAGATGCACGATATCCTCTTCGAAAACCAGGATCGGCTGGAAGACGGATATCTGATGAAATACGCCGGAAAAATCGGTCTGGACGCCAAAAAATTCGAGGCGGATTTCTCCAACCCGAAATACGCCGAAAAGATCGAGGCCGACCTGGAAAGCGGCCTTCGCAGCGGAGTGAACGGGACTCCTTCGTTCTATGTGAACGGCCGGAAATACACCGGCGAATACTCCGCCGAAGCGCTGATGGAGTACATGCAAGCGCTATTGTAAAAACGCATTATCTGCAAAAAAGCCCGGCATTCGCCGGGCTTTTCCGTATGTAGAAATCGCTGTTACGACTCGAGGTCTCCCAGTTTGCGCATCGGAGCGAAGAAGAACGTGGCGATGCCGATTAAAAAGATCATTACCCCGGCGATCACGAACGTACGGGTCATCCCGATATGATCCGCGATAAACCCTGTGCCGAGCAGCCCCGTCAGCGCCGGGAGGAGGCTCAGGCTGAAAAAAAGCGAAAGTACCCGTCCCAGCACGGCTGGATCTATATGTGTTTGCACCACGGCGATGAACGAGGAATTATAAATTGCACCGATAACACCCGACACGACCGCCAGCGCGCAGAACACAGCAAACATCCCGGGGGACAGCAGTCCGCTCACGGCAAAACAAATACCCAGAGCGATATACATCAGATTGATCAGCACGACTTTGTTGACCCTGTAATTTTTCAGGCCCATCACAGCCCCTCCGACCAAAGCCCCTCCGCCCCACAGCATCTCGACCAGGCTCATCTGAAATACATCCCCGGAAAAATGCTGGAGGGTCATAAGGGGAAACAATACGCTGATCTGCATCAGGAAGAACATCACCGTGATGGAGAAAAGGAACAACGGCGCCATCCCTTTTTTCCGGTAAATAGCCCGGAATCCGTCTTTAAGGTCCTTGACAAGACTTAATCCGGATTCCGCCGCCTTTTTCGGATTGGGAATCGTGACGAACAGCAGCGACGTGCAGGCGATCACCGCCCCCACCACGTCGAGCATCAATATCGCGCCCATATCGAGCATTCCCAGCAGCATAGCCCCCAAAGCGGGGCCTCCGATATTACAAATCGACTGGATAGCCTGGTTGATCCCGGCCACCCGGGTCAGTTCCGAAGCCGGGGCCAGCAGCGGCACCGATGCCTGCATGGCGGGCGAATGAAAGGCCGACCCGACCGAACGGCAGGCCAGCAACACATAAATATAGCCGATCTCGGCGATGCCCAGCCAAAACAATACGGCCAGTATCAGGGTACAGAAGGCGATAAAGCTGTCCGCCAGGATCATCGTCCGCTTGCGATCCCACCGGTCTACATATACCCCGGCGAATGTACCGAGCACGGTCTGTGGCAGCAGGGTCGCTACCGCGGCGAATGCCAGCGTCCGGGCCGAGCCCGTTTCGATGCTCAGCCAGAATATAATGGCATAGCCCACCACCGTACTGCTAAGGATCGAGAAGAACTGTCCGGTCCAGATGACCGCAAATGTTTTTTTCCAATTTTCCATTGATTTCTTACGTATAAAATCCGCCGGCTTCTGTCTTCCATGACGGACAAGTGAAAAAAATAAACCGATTGCCTGGTGTGCACCGGGCACAAAATCCGTTCGCCGGGGCTAAAAATTCATCCCTGGGCGCATTCCGGATACAATACGTAAGAATTGCATAAAAGCGGTAGATATAATGATTGGCGACAAAGATAGTTTTTTTCCGGCACATCCGACGGGTCATAGCGTTCCAAAAATAATATTAACATTTTTAGGAACCCGCACCACTCCGGATAAAAACCATAAACTCAACCCCATCCACTGGCTAATAGGCGAAAAGCCCAAGCCCGAACCGGGTTTTGCACCTAAAAAAAGGCCGTCCGGACAGCCCGGCAAGCCTATTTTTTATATATTTGCCTCACTACATGACTACTGATATTAACTCATTAACGACCAAATACCAATGGGCATAAAATTACGGCTCATCGTCATGAACTTCCTGCAATACGCCGTATGGGGAGCATGGCTTATTTCGCTCGGGGCTTACCTGGGCGGCGGACTGCATTACAGCGGCGTGGAGATCGGCAGCTTCTTCGCTTCGATGGGTATAGCTTCGCTGTTCATGCCCGCCCTGATGGGTATCATCGCCGACCGATGGGTTCCCGCACAAAAACTATTGGGAATATGCCATCTGGCGGCGGCGGCATTCATGCTGGTAGCTGCCCAGCAGCATGAGTACGTATGGCTTTATTCGATGATGCTGGCCAGCGTCATGTTCTATATGCCGACCATCTCCCTGTCCAATTCCGTAGCGTACTATTCGCTGGACAAAGTCGGGCTGGATACCGTAAAGCACTTCCCCCCCATCCGTGTATGGGGTACCGTCGGGTTTATCTGCGCCATGATCCTGGTCGACGTCTTCGGCCTGACCAAATCCGCCGGGCAGTTGTACATGGCGGCCGGTATAGGGATTGTCCTGGGGTTGTATTCCTTTACCCTGCCCCATTGCCCGGTGACGAAGAACCCCGAAAAGAAGGGCTGGGTGGATGCGATGGGCCTTCGCGCCTTTACGCTGTTCAAGGAGCGGAAAATGGCTATATTCTTCATTTTTTCCATGCTGCTGGGCGTCTCCCTGCAGATCACCAATGCTTTCGCCAACGACTACCTGACCAACCACTTCGGGAGTATCGCGGCCTACCAAGGAACCTTCGGGGTAGAACATGCCAATATCCTGATATCTATCTCGCAGGCGTCGGAGACCCTCTGCATCCTGCTGATCCCTTTCTTCCTCAAGCGGTTCGGCATCAAGACCGTGATGCTGATCAGTATGGCGGCCTGGGTGCTGCGCTTCGGCCTGCTCGGCACGGGCAACCCTGGAGACGGCGTATGGATGCTTATCCTCTCGATGCTGGTATACGGGGTCGCTTTCGACTTCTTCAATATATCCGGTTCGCTGTACGTGAACCAACAGACCTCCCCTACCATCCGCTCGAGCGCGCAAGGGGTGTTCATGATCATGACCAACGGTTTCGGAGCGTTCTTCGGCTCGTACGCCGCCGGTAAAGTGGTCGACGTGGTGGGCTGGCCCGATTCGTGGTTCGTCTTCGCCGCCTATTCGCTGGTAGTGGGCGTCTTGTTCGCCTTTGTATTCAAACACAAAAACCCGCCGGCCGGGCGTCTGAAACACGCTGCCGCTTAAAAATATCCCTCCCCGGGCCGGAATTTCCGCCCGGGGATTTTTATTCGTACCTTACTCCCTGAAAAAACTACCTCTTGCTATGTCCGACAACGACCGCCGGGAATTCCTGAAAAAAATATCCGTCCTGGGGGCTGCCGCCGTCGCCGCGCCCGCCATAGGCTCCTGCAGCCCCCAGGATAAAAATACAGCCGCCGTATCCCTTTCCGGAGCCGGTTCGGGCCTGCTCGTACCGCCCGGAAATGCCCTGAAAATCACCGGGACGTTCCTCGATGAAATATCCCACGACATCCCGCACCAGAACTGGGGAGAAAAAGAATGGGATGCCGATTTCGCCCATATGAAGGCTATCGGCATCGATACCGTCATCATGATCCGCAGCGGATACCGGAAATTCATCACCTATCCGTCGAAGTACTTGCTGTCCAAGGGGTGCTACATGCCCTCGGTGGATACGCTGGACATGTTCCTGCGGCTGGCCGGGAAATACGGGATGAAATTCTGGTTCGGGCTGTACGATTCCGGGCAATACTGGGATACGGGCGATATGACCCCGGAGATCGAACACAACAAATATGTGATCGACGAAGTATGGGAGAACTACGGACAAAAATACGACAGCTTCGGCGGATGGTACATCAGCGGGGAGATCAGCCGCAAGACCAAAGGCGCCATCGATGCTTTCCATGCGATGGGCAAACAATGCAAGGATGTATCCGGCGGCCTGCCGACTTTCATATCCCCGTGGATAGACGGAAAAAAAGCCGTGATGGGCGTCTCGCAGGAACTCACCAAGGCGGACGCCGTATCCGTGGAAGAACACGAGCGGGAATGGAGCGAGATATTCGACGGGATCAAGGACGTGGTCGACGCATGCGCGTTCCAGGACGGGCATATCGACTACGACGAGCTGGACGCGTTCTTCGAAGTGAACAAAAAGATGGCCGACCGGTACGGTCTGGAATGCTGGACCAATGCCGAAACGTTCGACCGGGATATGCCGATCCGCTTTCTGCCGATCAAGTTCGACAAACTGCGCATGAAACTCGAAGCGGCCAAACGCGCGGGTTATTCCAAGGCTATCACTTTCGAATTCCCGCATTTCATGAGCCCGCAATCGGCCTATTTACAAGCCGGGCACCTCTACGACCGCTACAAAGAATATTTTGGGTTGACCTAAACGATACTATCTCTTCTAAAAAAATCCCCGTTCTTGGTTAATAAGAACAGGGATTTTAGTATCAATCATGAAAAAAGTGAAAGTCGCCGTAAAAAACCACGCCCGCAGGCGTGGCTTCCGTTTTTAGGAATAGGAAAAGCCATCAATCGTCCACCTCGCTGTCCCGGATGTACCACGGCTGGATGTTTATATCCGCGCTAAGGTATCCGTCCTCGCCTCCGGGTTTCGGAGTGAAGAAGATAAGCACATGATAGGCATCCTCCCGGTCCATATATTCCTGAAGCGGCATATAGGAGTGTTCTTGGAGCCTGAGCGCATTGATATACGTGTTCAGCGGGATATCCAAGGTCTGCCCCGAGATCTTGTGATTGATGTGCAATGTATTCGTTTTTTCGGTGGAAAGCCGCATCGTATTCAGTTCGGTGACGGCGCCTGTCTGGGCATCGTTGGCCGTATAGTACGAATCGTATTTGATCGATGCAGCCGCATCGTCCTGTATGATATTGTGGCAGTTGTAATGTCCATTGGGGCTGCTCAGGTAAACCTCGTAATTCGACACATCTATCGGGCTGCCGTCCAGGTTCTGCATCACGACACGGAACTTGTTGGTATCTTTTATCAGCTCGATAGTCAGTACCTGGTTCCGCTGCACGCCGATCTTGGCCTTGAGTACGCCATGCCACAGCGGATGCAGTTCGTCGCAGACATATTTCTGCTGGAAGCCCTGCACCTGCACCTCGAGGTCGTTCATCGTGGAAACCCCGGGGGTCATCGCCGGCGGGCAGATATACGACTGGTCGTACAGTCCGGACCACGCCACGAAATTATAGGTCTTCTCTTCATACGGAAGAGGCAGCTGTATCTTGAAATCGTCCGCGAACGAACCGTTGCGGTCCTGCACCAGTTTGACGAACACACCGTTCTCGTCGAAAATATAGAGGTCGATGATCGTCGCCTTTTTGGGGAAAAGATCCACATACTCCATATTGTAATCGTATATGAAACGGACATATGCATAGCAGTCATCGTCGTCCGCACCGTCCCTTACGCAGGAGGCGAGCAGGAATACGACGCTCAGGCACGCATATCTTACATATCGGGTGAACTTGTCCATATATATTGCCATTTTACTATTTTTCGTTTTGCAGTCCGTGATCAATAATCGAACTGAAGGTTATACACATCCCAATCCACGACTTTCAATTCGACTACGAGCCAATCTTCCAGGTCGTCCGGATCGGGGTTCGGTTCGGGGAATACGGGAGACCCAGGGCCCGCTATGCTCAGTATTTTTACTTCGTAGGCATTGTTGCGCACTACCCCGTAACGCCCGTACGACATGAACACCGGTTTTTGGGCGTCGTTGAAATGCCGCACCAAGACGATATAATATACTTTTCCGAATTTATAGAAATTGAGCCCGTCCACCGAGAAAGCCTTATTGGTTTCCGCGCCCGGACTGTCGAAATCGAATCCCTGGTCCCACATTTTATCGATCACGTCGGCCAGGCCGGCGTATTGTTCCGGAATGGTATACGTGTCGTAAGCATAGCCTGCCATTTCGGAAGCCGTGATAACCATATTGTTATACGTATAGAAATGGCCGTCGTCGTCGGTAGGCCCGTTGGGATAATAGGTCCCGCTGATCACGATACGGGTGGTCACGTCCCGGCGCTGCTCGGCAGCTTCCATCGTATTTTCGGTCACATAGACCGTAGAGCCCATATCGTCCAGCGCGTACATTTCCACTTCATCTTCCGCAATGTAAGCGAACTGGTCGGGAAGCGCATTCTTCAGGGCCTCTTTCTCCTGGTCACCGGTGCCGTTATTGACACTGAAACCGGAATAATTGGGGTCGACCGCATAGAAATTTTCCCGGTCGGTATCGAGATAGCGCTCCGGCAAACCGTCGGCCTTTTCAGCCATGTGACGGAGCCAGTAAGTATGTTTGTTTACGATGTCCACATTCCACATAAGATTGGACACATAGGCGCTCCCGGGGAACTGGATATTATAAGACATCACGACGATCTTGGCCAGCGAGCGCTCTATCGCCACAAATACGGGGTGGTCCTGGGCTTCCAGCTCGGTATCCCAGAAATCACGGTCCGCCCTCACCTCGACCAAACCCTGATGGTTGGCCATCTGTATTTCGCCGTCCGGCCCTATGAATTGGGCGGGTGTCATATCGGACAGCACTCCCCGTATGCCGGATACGTATGTTCCCTCTTTCGTCACACCTATAAGTTCCTGTGAAGGATTGGCTACGACCAACATGTAATAGTCTCCACGTTTTACCTCCCGCGCTTTGGAAACGAAGAACGTTTCGGTGGGCTGGGTGGGGTTTTCGGAAACATCTCCCCCGTGGAAAGGAATGATGCTACCGTCTGCTATATTAATGTTGGTGGCATGAAGGTCCCAACTATATTCGGCCTTACCAGAGGCCTTATCGTACAATACGATACGGATCGAACTAATCTTTTTCTCCGGGTCCTGTTCGCCGGCCCGGGTACCGGGGTTTGTTTCCCCTATCCTTATCTTCAACGAAATCGACGCCGAATTCCCCGTTTTGGGATCATCCGGGTCTGCATCGCCGACCCCATCCTTTACACAGGATACGACCGCGGCACACAACAGCGCCCACAGGAAAAATCCGGATAGTATTTTAATTCGTGTCATATTCTTATTCTCTCTTTTGACAGGCGCCATGCGCCCTGAAATAAAAAAGGGGAGACTTGCATTTAAAAACTTGCATGAAAAAAAGCGCAAGCCTCCCCCCTAAAAATCCTTATATCAGAATCATCATAACCTTATACAGGTTTACAAATCTTCCACATGCTGGTCGCGGATGTACCAAGGCTGGATATTGATATCGGCAGACAGGTAACCTTCTCCTTTATCGTCGGGACCTTCGGGTTTGGGGATATCCACATCGCCGGGTCCGGAAATGTTGTTCACGTTCACCTTGTACACGTTGTTACGTACGATACCGTAACGGCCGTAGGACATAGCATCGGGCTTCTGCGAATCGTTGAAGTGGCGCAGCAGCACATAGTAATAGCTGATACCACTCTTGTAGAAACGGATGCCTTCCTCGGAAGCTACCGATTCGGTCGGTTCCGCGCCGGCGATCGAGCCGGAATTGCTGGCTACGAAGTTGAACTTCTTGTTCGGGCCTGCAGCTGCGTCGGCTTCGACGGCTGCCTTCAGATCTTCGTGACCGGTCCACAGGTCGTTGAACATCATGGTTTCTATCTGAATGTGCTTGTAAGCTTTGCCCTGGAAGAAATAATAGCTTTCGTCCGCGGTAAAAGTGTCCGGAATGAAATTACCCTTGAGCACTACGCGGGTGGTTACGTCCTCCCACTGCTCGTCGGCACCCATCGTGTTCTCCAGCGCGTACTCCCATGAGTCGCCGTCCACCCGATTGGTCAGGTCGGTCTTAACGATACGGGTAAACTCATCCGCCAGGTTGGGGAAAGAAGAACCTCCGCCCTCAGCGATACGGTCGTTGCTGAAACCATCGAAGTTGGGGTCTTCCGCATACAGGATACCACGCGGGTCGTGGTAGATCTCCATCGCGCCATCTGCCGTTATAGCCAGTTTACGCATCCAGAAAGTCTTCTTGTTGGTGCCGTCCAGACGCCAGGTAAAGGTGGAGAAATCGCCGGTACCATTGATAAACTGAGGCCATCCGCCTACGGTAACCTTGGCTACGATACGGTCCAGCAGGACTTCTTTAGGCACGCCGTTTTCCAGCGCCAGGGCCGGGGTATCCTTGATATCGGCCTTGAACACATCTACATAACCGCGGGCATTGGACATCATACAGAACTCCATATCGACGTTTTTGTTGGTCGTAGCGCCGATCAGGTTCTGCAAGTCGCTTGCCGTTTCGAATTTGGCCGCCGCTTCGAATTCCGACATGCTCTTACCCTTCACGGTCGCATCGAGTACATCCCAATGCGGATTGGCGATCACGAGCATGAGGTAATCCTTCTTCACGACTTTCTTGGGTACCATGAAGAAACGGTTGGTCGTAGGATCGGCCGGGGCCGGATCGCTATCCGAAGTTTTGGCTACGTCGGAACCCTCGAAATCCTTGAGGTCCGTTCCGTTGGACGCCATATTGCTGGCATCGAGATCCCAGTAGTAGGCGACCTTGCGGGTTTCCTTGTCGTAAAGCACCACGCGAAGCTGGCCTACGAACGACTCGGAGGGATCCCCGTCTTCGGTCTCCATTATGGTATTGCGTCCTGTAACGCCACCCGTCAGACGGATGGTCAAATAACCGGAAGGCCCGGTAAGGTCTCCGCCATCGCCGCCATCACCACTGTCGCCGGTGGTATCTTTGCTACAAGCTCCGATAGCGAGCCCTGCTCCGATCAAAAGGAACATGAGCATTTTACTAATTTTCTTGTTCATTGCTTAAAATAAATAGAGTTGTTGTTAATTGATTTTTCTTTACTATGATTAATATTCAGATTTGATCTTTTCCGATCTATTGTTGTTCCAGCCATTTGGATAGCTGTTCCATGTTGTGTACGGCCGCTTTATCGCCGCCTTGTGCCGCTCTTTTGAAGCACTCCATTGCGTTTTGGTATTCTTTCTTGTATATGTAGGCCACTCCGAGGTTGTTCCATGCCTGGGGCAGGTTCGTCCTTTCGAGCTGCTGGAGGCGGCCGATGGCTGCATCCAGGGCACCTTTCTCTATCTCGGTAGCCGCCGTGTTCAGTTTGGCGATCGGCTCGTTGGGGTACATACGCACCGCGATATCGAACACTTCCTTGAACTCTTCGCTATCCTTTTGGTAGGAATGCGCCACCAGGAACATCTCGTTCAGGCTCAGGTACTGAGGCTTGGTCTTGATGATCAGCTTGGCTTCCTCCACGTCGAACGCACGCGCCACATACGTAATGGTGTAGTCGTTGCGGCGAAGGGGCGGATAGAAGTCCCGGAGCAGTATCCGGTATACCGAACCGCCGGCAAGGGCCATCAGGCGCTGTTTGCGCAGGGCGACGTTTTCGATATCGATGATGTCGAGTACACGGTCGCGGTCCTGGATATTGGATTTGGACACTTCTTTTTTCAGGCCTTCCCAGTCTTCGCCTTTTCCGGAAACCCGTATGATGCGGGTATCGAAACCGTGGCGTTGGCGCAGGTAGTCTACGAACGAACGGGCGCGGTTGTCGGAAAGGGTCAGGTTGCTCTGGAAATTACCTTCGGGCGAAGCGTATCCCGTGACCGAGAACTGCGTGATGACCAAATTGGTATCGCTGCGTATCTCGTCCAGAATCTTATCCACTTTTGCCAACGTAGCGGCATTTCCTTTATAATCGCGCAGCAGGGTGTATTTGCCCACTTCGTAATTGATGTAGGCCGAATAGCTCTCGCTGCGTTCCTTGACAGGCTCTATCGGGGGCGATACATAGCTTATCTCGTATTCCGGCTCGAATATTTCCACCACTTTCGGAATGATGGCCAGTTCGTTCAGCGCGACCGGACAATCTGCGCATCCGACTACCGATTCCTCGAAAACGAGGGCTGCATTGCCCATCCAGGGCTCGAACGGTACGGACAGTTCCATTTTCCCGGCCTGGGGTTTGCCGTTGGCGCGGCGAACGATCCACCGGGGCTCCTGCTCGAAGCGGTATCCGTAGTATATCCGCGAACGCTTCAGGGAGGTACCGCTGCGGCCGGTGGTGATTACCGCCGGGGCGAAACGGTACGAATCCTTGCTGTCCAGCGAGCGGAGTACCGGAGTGATAATGATGGTCCTCTCATTTTTCAGGCGCAAGCCCTCCATATCGACTACCACTTCCATCTCGATATTCCCGTCCGTCTTCTCGGAGCGGAGCTGCTGGTAAATGATATTCCCGCCATAGGTATTCTGCGCTCCTATATGTATATAAGTGGCGGAGAGCAGGATGAAGGCGGCTATTAAGTATATCTTTTTCATATCTGTCGGTTTTGGCATATCAAAGGATAAAATAGATGAGCGATACAGCGGCCTTAGTCGGGCCGAAATAATTTTTGCTGCCGGAGCCAACCTTGGGACTGCAATCCGCGCACCGGTATCTGTCGTATTCTATCCGGGCATACCCTACACCCAGGGTCGCTTCGAGGTTCCAGCGCTTGCCCAGCATCCACTGGTAGCCGGCGCTCAAGCCTGCTCCGTAATAATATCCTTCGTAACGGTTGTCCCGCAAGTTGGTATACAGGTTAAAAGGAAGCCGTACTTTGGCAAAACTGAATTCCCCGCCGTGCAGATGCGCCCCGAAGAACCATCCGTTGAACCGTTCGCACGTCCAATAACGAAACTCCGGTTGGGCCAGCCAATGCTTGATCCGCTTGCCATCGCTAAATATGAACGGATTGTAATTTCCGCTCAGATCCAGGGTGGTTTTCTTCCCTAACCCTATCTCTATTCCCAGATTGGGAGTCAGCGTGGCGTCGTAAAGCAAATTGTTCTTTACCCCCACATGTTGCGCGCATAACGTCATCGAAAATGCGAGCAGAAAAAATGACATGAATATTCTCATCTTTTTTAGAATGCCGGTGTTCATATTAATCCCGTTTTCAACACAGTGCAAATATCTGCCTGCGACACGCATTTAATTGACCGATTTACAGAGTAATCGCACAACTGACATTTCTAATATTGGGGCGGATGGAAAGATTTTGTTCTAATTCTGCAACAAGGGCTTTCCAGGCTTGCGCTTTTTAGCAAAATTCCCCCTGTTTTCAGAGTTCCGGGCAGCCAAAAAAACTCAAAAAAAGCACATAAACAACTGTAAATTACATATTTACTACATATTATTTCTTTTATGCCAATAGAGCGACTGGAAAAAGGCCCGGTTTTTCCAGTCGCTGATAATTACGATATTTGTACCTGTTACAGCGGTAATTAAAAATCGAAACCTTAATTATTGTGCGTAACAAAAGGTAATGAACATAGGATTAGTCATGTTATCACCCCCTTTAACCTCTCTCCGGGCCCCTGCGGAGGGAACAGGGGTGATTTGGCTTTACAGGGAAAATATCCGCCCGATTTCACACAACAACACCTATTTAATAATAAGGGGATAATGGAAAAAAGCCCTTTAGGCTCTAAATCCTGTTAAAAGAAGAAAAAGGAATGAAAAAGAATATATTTTTCACACTCGCACTCTTGCTGCCGCTGTTGTTCGCCTGCAACCGCGAACAGACGGCCGGGGGCAATATTCCGGATGAGGAGGGTCTCATCCAGACCGAATTCTCGTTCCGGGCCGAAAAATCCCGTACTATCGCCGTACGCGCGACGGAAGTCATGCCGGATGGCGACGGAGGCATCCAGATGACCGTCAATGAGGCTCCCGCCACCCGTGAAGGAAGCCTGACCACCGATCAGGAGGACGTCATACACAACGTATGGGTGCTTCAGTTCGACGGGACCGGGAAATTCGTCCGCAAAGAATTCGTGCCCGCTCCGGAGCAGATCATAGACGAGAACGGCGTGCGGTACCGGGTAAAGGTGCGCCTGTACATACAGGACAACTGCACCGTGTATTTTGCGGCCAACCGTCCCGGCATCAACTGGCAGTACGACCTGACGGAAGGGGTATCCACGATGAACGACTTCAAGCGCAGCGGGATCGAAATGTGGCGGGAAGATGAGGTCGTAAAGGACGATATGATCCCGATGTCCGGACACTACGAAGGCCCGGTGCCCAATACCGTAAATACGGTAGTAGATATGACGCGCATGGTAGCCAAGATCGTGTTCACCATGAATTACGCCACGACCTTGGCGGATAATTCCACCTTGGGTATCACTTCCGTCCAACTGGTCAATGTGCCGACCGTGGCCAGCTATTATAACGGAGGGGAGGTCGATCCCGATTGGAGGTACCCGGACGTCTCCGACCCGGATATGCTGTACAATTTGGTATCCTATCAGGCCATAACGAATTCCTCCGGATTTAAGTACAACACGGATCATACCTTTACTTGGTATGTACCGGAAAACCGGCGCGGAGTGAACCAGGCCATCGGTCACCAGAAAAACAAGTGGAAAGGCAACGACCCCAGCATATCGGAAGGCGGATTTTCCGCAGCCATGCGCATCGTGATGAAGGGCTGGTATGTGAAACGTACCGTTTCGGTCAATTCGCTCCACAGCGATCCTGGAATCAGCACGCCCCATGCCGGCGGTACCGACCCCGGCGGCAATCCCGGCCGGCCGCCCTTGGGCGCGAAAGACATCACGATCAACCTGCACCCGGGACGCAATATCACTACGGATTATAACGTCATCCGCAATTCGGTCTACAATATCCGGGCCAATATCCAATCCATCCAGGACGACGACCTGCGGGTGGAATTCAACCCGACGGTCACCTACCGGTATTTTTACGAGGATCCCAACGAGGACGGCCTGATGAGGTTCCTGGCAGCCGATTACATCACGACGATGAAGGTCGGGGACGAAATCTCCATAGACGATCCTATCCCCAACGCCAAGAAGAACCTGATCCCCGACAACGGCCATACGTACCGGGACGGCCAGGTCTTTTACAGCCCCCGTTACGTTTCGGAAGAAGACAACTGGAACGTGGTGGAGATCCGGCATTACCGCAACCGACCCGGCCCGTTCTATATCGACATATACTGGCTGAAAAGGTACGACGTATATGACTACGAGCGGTTCGGCCCCTATACAAAAGGCACGGTGGTCAATCCCCATAGCTTAGGGTTCCCACGCTATTCGTACCAGCTGCCCGGCGATGAAAATGCAGGTTTTTACTACCAGGGCACCGAAACGACGAGTACGCTGAGCGGGTTCTACTATGAAGTAGGGGATATCACGATCGAGGAAGACCTTACCGTAAAGCTCCGTTACGACCTGAATCCGACCTGATCCCGAAAAAAGTACATCCGATGCCAAGCAGCCGGGAACAAAAGTTCCCGGCTGCTTTATAAAAATACCATCCTTGTATCGCCATGATCCCCGGAACTCCTTAAAAAGAAGATTTTTTTACACTTGCACTCATTTTACCGCTGCTTTCCGCCTGTAACCGCGAACAAACGGCCGGGGACAATATCCCGGATGAGGAAGGTCTCATCCAAATCGAATTCTCGTTCAAGGCCGAAAGACCCTGCAATATCGCCGTCCGCGCGAAGGAAGCCATACCGGATGAGGGCGGGAGTATCCAAATGACCGTCAACAACGCGCCCGCCACCCGCGAAGGAAGCCTTGCTACCGAGGTGATCTTCGGACGTCCGTTTTACAGGGGGCAAATTCTCTCTATTTAGAGAATACAGGGAGCGGTTCGGACAAGAATTCAAACAAGTTTGAATGGCGCCGGGCTTTTAGTATATTTGTACCGCTACAATCATCGAAACCCTGTTAAAAGACAAAAAAATGAAAACGCTTCGCTCTCTCGGCTGTGCCGCCGCATTTTTACTGGCTCTCTGCACCGGCCTTCCCCTGTCCGCCCAGTCCGGCGAACCGCTAAAGATCATCGCCTACAACATCCTGGAAGGCATGAAAGACGATACCACCGCTACTAAAAAAGAGTTCGCTGCGTGGGTGCGCGCCCAAGACCCGGACATCCTGGCCCTCCAGGAGACCAACGGTTTTACCCAGGAATCCCTCCAGGAACTGGCCGAGAGTTACGGGCATCCCTACGCCGTCCTGTGCAAGGAGCCGGGCTATCCGCCGGCGCTGACTTCCAAATACCCTATCGTCAACGTGCGCCGCGTAACGGACAACATGACCCACGGATTCGTCCAGGCGGACGTGGCCGGATACCATATCGTCTCCATCCACCTGAATCCGCATTCCTATAAGAAGCGCCTGAAAGAGGCCGCCATCCTGCTGGAGACCATTGCCGCACAGCCCGACCGGACGAAATGGGTGGTCGTGGGCGATTTCAATTCCTTTTCCCCTTACGATTCCTTGCAATACGCCGACGGTAAATTCCGGGATACCCAGAAACAACGCATGATCAAAAGCCCCCACCTGCAAAATCTGAATAACGGACAAGTCGATTTCAGCGTACAGCAGCGCATCATTGATTCGGGATTGCTGGTGGACGTATCCTACCTGCAGCACAAGGATTTTTCTCCGACATTCCCTACCAAGCGCTACACCGGCAAAAATTCGTTCCACCAGCGGTACGACTATGTATTCGTATCGCCCGACCTGAAGAAAAAGGCCAAAGGGATGGAGATCATCGCGGACGATTTCACCGATACCCATTCGGACCACTACCCGAACGTGTTCTACCTCCCGCGCCTGCAACCGGCGTTTGAAATCTTTCGACATAAATGACAAAAAGAAAAACCCGGCTTAAAATGCCGGGCTTTCCTTTTTATAGCCTTACGGCTCCAATAAACAGCTACTTTTCTTTTTCTTCCCCGGTATCGGCGGCGGCTTTCCGGCGGGGCGAACGTCCGTTTTTGCGCAGGGCCTCGGATATGATCCACTGTAACTGGCCGTTGACCGAACGGAATTCGTCCGCCGCCCACTTTTCCAGCGCTTCCATAGTCGCCCCGTCCATCCGGAGTACAAAGCTTTTATTTTTGTTCTTTTCTTCTGCCATCACGTTCCTTTACCGATCCATCCGTTTCTTTAGCCAGGCGATATAGCGGTACCGTTTCCGGAATACCGATAAAACAGCCAGCAGGATCACTACCGGAACGATCCATTTTTCCAGCGTCCCGCCCGGCCATGTGTCCTGTTTGAAATAATGTATGATCCCAGCCAGCGACAGTCCCGCCAGCACCACGTACAGGATATAAGAAGCGTACACCGCTATCCTGTCCTGTACGGAATCGGAAGCCGGGGCATCCCCTGCCGGAAAGCCGATCCGTATTTTTGCGAACCGGAAAGCGGGCATTTTGCGAAAAGACGCTCCGATGCGCCCTCTGTAGCGGTAAATATCGGCCGCCGTTACAAAAACCCAAATCGCCGCCACTATGGTTATGACCCATACGCGGTGGCTACCCAGGGCTTCTATCAGCATATAGCCCAGCACCGACAAAACGGCAATATGCGAAACCAGTCTTTTCATGCCGTTACCTGTTCCTTTTTATCCTGTATATGATAATGGCCAGCAAAATCATGGTTATCGTGACCTTAGCGGCCAGCACCCAGTCTATTCCGCCTTCTATGCCCTCGGCGCTCTGCTGTACGTCTACCATATTGCGGTACACCCCGAAACACATATAGCCCAGCAGCCCTCCGAATACCGCCCCAGCCAACATATAGCGGTTTTTCATCCGGTGTTTTTCCACCGTAATATCCTGTTGTGCGGCCCCGGCTTGCTCCATCGTACGGATCCGGCGGTTATAGAGGTAGACCGAGCGGAAAACGTAAATGGCCATTTCCGCCGCCCAGACCGACACCACGCAGGCGATGACTATAGTACCGACGTCGTGCGTGAACATCACAGCTATCACGCTGGCAATCCACGATACCAACGCGGCGGCGGCTATCATCGCCGCCACAAAGACGATCTGTACCAATATCGTATTCTTCATATTTTCCATGAGGGTAAATCTTCTTACTGGTGGAGCGTACCGGTATTGACCACCGGCTGGGCCGATTCGTCGGCGCAAAGTACCACCAGCAAGTTGGATACCATCGCCGCTTTCTTATCGTCGTCCAGTTCCACCACGTTTTCGGCTTTCAGCCGTTCGAGGGCCATCTGCACCATATCCACAGCCCCTTCCACGATCTTGTGCCGGGCGGAAAGGATCGCGTCGGCCTGCTGGCGGCGCAACATCACGGCGGCTATCTCCGGCGCGTAAGCCAAGTGGGATATCCGGGCTTCCACCACTTCGATACCGGCTATTTCCAGGCTTTCGGAGATTGCATGCTCCAGGCGTTGCTGCACCACTTCACCCGAAGAGCGCAGTGTCACGTCGTCGTGGTTCTCTACGTTGTCGTACGCGTATTCCCCGGCGATGCGCCGCAGGGCGGCATCGGCCTGTATCTTAACGAAATTTTCGTATGTTTTCATCCGGTTGGCCGAACTATTCGCCACGCCTGCTACGGCATTCACTTCGTTGTCGATATTGAACATCACCTTATACGTATCCCGCACTTTCCATACCATCACCAGTCCGATCAGGATAGGATTGCCGACCTTATCATTGACCTTTATCGGGGCCGCATCCAAGTTGCGGGCTTTCAGGGGGATTTTTTTCGTGCTGTTGAACGGATTGAGCCAGAAGAAACCGTTGCGGGTGAACGTTCCTTCGTATTTCCCGAAGAACATGACCACCCGGGCCTCGTTCGGTTCGACCATGATAAAACCGCAAAGCAACAGCAGGGCTACCACTATGCACACGATCCCGCATACGATGCCACCGATCGAGCAAACGGATTCCAGCCAGGAGAACGACCAGGCCGCCCCGCCGATGAGCAGAAAAAATACGATGAGCATCAGAAATCCCGATACGACCATCCCTTTGAATTCTTTTTCCATGTTTCTATACGTGTTAATTGTTATTTAATTTGATATCATTTTGATATCACAAATATAAAATACATAAATGGATATGCGCAAGAAAAAAAATGATTTTTTTCAAAATCGATATTTCCTTATCCTGACAGCCGGTAATGAAGAATAAAAAGCTTTTTTGACTTTATTCTGCCATTTTCTCAACGGAAAGAAAAAAAACAAATCAAAAATTACCCGATTTTGTATCCTTTTTACGGAAAGATTTTCGGATATTTGTATCTTCATTTTCGAAGGAATCCATTAATTAAAACTTTACGCATAATGCGAAAAATCAACTTCAGCGCCGGGCCTTCCGTATTGCCCGACGAAGTGTTTGAGCAGATGGCTGCCGCCATGACCGATTTTGAAGGATCGGACTTGTCCATAGCAGAAATCTCCCATCGCAGCAAAGAATTTATGGCCGTACTGGACGAGGCTGAAAACCTCGTGCGCGAACTTCTCTCGGTTCCCGACGGTTACTCCATCCTGTTCCTTCAGGGGGGCGCCAGCCTCCAGTTCCTGATGGTCGCTATGAACCTGATGAAAGAAAACGGCTATGCCGCTTACCTGGATTCGGGCACATGGGCATCGAAAGCCTTCAAGGAAGCTGCAGGGATCGGCAAGGCCGTATGCGTGGCCTCCTCAAAAGAAAGCAATTATACTTTCGTACCGAAGGATTACACAATCCCCTCGGACGCCGATTATTTCCATTGCACTTCCAACAATACGATATTCGGCACCCAAATGAAGAAATTCCCGGACAGTCCCGTGCCCATGGCCTGCGATATGTCCTCGGATATTTTCTCCCGCCGGATAGACGTTTCCAAATTCGGCCTGATCTACGCCGGCGCCCAGAAGAATATCGGCCCTGCCGGTACGACCCTGGTGATCGTGCGCGACGACCTGCTGGGAAAATCGGGACGTTACCTGCCCTCGATGTTGGACTATCAAGTACAGATAAAGAACAAGAGTATGTACAATACGCCTTGTACAATGGCGATCTATATGTCGCTGCTCAACCTGCGCCTCCTGAAAAAGCGCGGGGGTGTAGCCGCCGCCGAGAAATACAACGAGGAAAAGGCCGCCATGCTTTACGCTGAAATCGACCGCAACCCGTTGTTCAAAGGAACAGCCGAAAAAGAAGACCGTTCGCTGATGAACGCGACTTTCGTTCTGGTAGATCCGGAAAAATACGAAAAGCCGTTCGCCGACATTTGTGCCGCGGCCAACATTTCTTCCCTGAAGGGACACCGTTCGGTGGGCGGATACCGCGCTTCCCTCTATAACGCGATGACCAAAGAAAAGATACAAGTCCTGATAGACGCAATGCAAAAACTGGAAAAATTATGAAAGTACTGGCAAACGACGGTCTATCCAAAGCAGGCGTAGAACGCCTCGAAAAGGCCGGGCACACCGTGATCACGGATACTGTGCCGCAGGAAGAATTGGCAAAATACATCAACGACAACGATGTAGCGGCTATCGTAGTCCGTTCGGCTACCAAAGTCCGCAAAGATGTGATCGATGCGTGCAAAAATCTGCGCGTGATAGCCCGTGCCGGGGTCGGCATGGACAACATCGACGTGGATTACGCCCGCAGCCAGGGGCGCACGGTGGTCAACACCCCCAATGCGTCGTCCGTATCGGTCGCCGAACTGGCTTTGGGACATATGATCTCGGTAGCCCGTTCGCTCAATTGCTCCAACCAACAGATGCCTCTGGAAGGCGAAACCCGTTTTGCAGAGCTGAAAAAACAATACTCCAAAGGCCGCGAACTGGCAGGAAAGACACTAGGTATTATCGGTTTCGGGCGCATCGGCCAACGGTTGGCCATGAACGCCATCGGTATAGGGATGAGAGTCGTATTCTACGATCCGTTCATTTCCGAGCCGAAAACCTTGGAACTCGACTTCTTCGACGGACAGATCGTGAAATTCACCCTTAATCCGAACACGTTCGACCAGGTGTTGGCCGAATCGGATTTCATATCGCTTCACGTTCCCTCGCAGGCCAAACCGCTTATCGGCAAAGCCGAGATCGAGAAAATGAAACCGGGAGCTATCATCGTCAATGCAGCCCGCGGGGGCGTAGTAGACGAAGCGGCCCTGGTAGAAGCTATCGAGAGCGGCAAACTGTGCGGCGCCGGTCTGGATGTATTCCAGAGCGAGCCAACCCCGCCTGTCGCCCTGCTGATGAACGAATCGATCTCTCTGTCACCGCATATCGGCGCTTCGACAACCGATGCGCAGGACAAGATAGGCACCGAGATCGCCGACAACGTGATCGCCGCCCTGGCAAAATAACCGCGCGTCGGTTTACGACCAAACACCGATGCGGGCCTTTCAGGCCCGCATTTTTTGTATACAAAAAATGGCAGGAAGCTTTGCTTCCTGCCATCGGCGTTCGGGAGTCATTACAACGAATTTATAAATGCGGCCAATTCCTCCTCGGAATCGGTATTTACCGTATCGTTATCGTCGTAACCGACGGAAGGCATATCCGCAAGCATCAATTGCACATTGACCCAGGAAATCCCCCACAGCAAATAATCCCTTCGCCAATGAAAATGGGAACACACGGCACCTTCCGTTCCCCACGGGCTTCGCAGGCCCCGCACCCGGGCCCTTACTCTACCGGACGCTCGGTCTTTGCATCCAAAAGACCGGTTCCCTTTATCAATCTGATAGAGTTTATAAAATCCGCGGTACCGCTCACCGAAAGCACTGTAACCACCAGTTTCAAAAGTTGTTTGGCTGTAAGCTGCCACAAAAGATACCGGGAAAACATCCCGGTAAAACACTTTACCTTCCATCGAGCGCCCAGTACCGCATAGGAGACCGCCCGGGCCATACTGTGGGACTGCGAACGCACCAGGGAAAAACTATAGCCTATCGGATCTTCCTCCACTTTATCCTCATCGACCCGCATCGCGGCAAATTCCCCCGAAATGGCATACAACACCCCAAGCGTCGGCGGGTTTATCACCAGCCTCATTTTCTTTCCAAATATCCTTAACGGGCCCCGGCGCTCGACCTCGAACACCACTCCCCGTTCCAGCAGCGCGTCCACTGCCCGCCGGCGGGCTTCATCCGGCTGTAAATCCAATTCTTTTTCTTCCATAATTATCTTCGTTTTATATAAATATACGAAATAATTTATCGAAAAAGAAATATTATTGAAGGAAAAAATCCCTTAGCCGGGATTATGTTCGAAAAAGCTGAAATGCACGGTGCCATAATGTCGCATTTGCATAAAATACCGCATATCCGACAAATCGATCGATTTGGAATGTTCCACCACCAGGATCCCGCTGTCGGAGAGCAAACCATTGGCGAACACCGCCTCTACCAATTCCCGGTATTTCTCCGGTTGCAGGTCGTAAGGAGGGTCGGCGAATACGATATCGGACGCTGGTTGCTGGCGTCCTACATAGCGGAATACATCGGCAGGAATGATCTCGATCTGCGGGAATTCGAGGGTAAGTGCCGTCAAAGCGATGTATTTCACACAACCCCGGTCCCGTTCCACCGCCCGCACGCTCAGGGCACCACGGGAAGCGAACTCATATGAAATATTGCCTGTCCCGGCAAAAAGATCCGTCACGGCAACCCCGTCCAAATCGAAATCATTGGACAGAATATTGAAAAGCGCTTCTTTCGCCATATCCGTCGTAGGACGGACCGGGAGCGACGTGGGCGCGATCAGATGACGCCCTTTCCAACGGCCGGAAATAATCCTCATAACTTCCCCCCCAATAGATTATAATATTCATACCCGGCTACAAAGTCCAGAGCCGGGGAAAAACGCACCGACGTACACCGTCCGGCAAAACGGTAGCTTGCCAAACAACGGTTTATTTCCGCCATATTCTTCAGATAGACCTCCGGCGCTCCGTAAAGGATAAAAGGCGTCTGGAACACATCCATACCAGTCTGGTTGGCCGCCAAAAGCAGGTAATACATAAAGTCCTCCTCCCTTTCGATGCGGAAAACATTATCCAGGATGAGCTTTTCATCTTCCATGACCACCACTTGCAGATAACCGTTCGAAGAATTGACATGGATACAGCACCCGGTGCCAAGATCCGAAAAAACATTTTTCAAAAATACGGCCGCACTATGATGCTCCCGCACAGTTGTTGCTTTCGTTTCAAAATAACGGATAAAATCCTCCCGGCTGCAAAATATGCATACCGCCGCCTGGCCCGCCATTTCGTGAAGCACTCCATCCCGGAGATCTTTTCCCATCGCAAAACTGAGCAGGTCGCCGGCCTTCTCCCGGTCGAATAGTTCCCCGGGCACCAGGGTAAAATCCCGATCCAGATAAACGAGGTCGACCTGGCGGTATTCCAATCCCGAAAAAAGCGCCGTTGTTTCAAAAAAGCGGATCATCTTTTCCAGCAGGCGCCTGTGAGAGCCGCCCAAGGGAATGGACAAGTGGCCGGCAGCCAGATATTCCCTGCTAGAAGCCGATGCGAGGGAAAAAGAAAAACCGCACTCGCTCACCTCTACAGCCAAATCAAGCTTTTCCGCCTCTGTGGCAGGAGCGGAAAGCCTTTTATCGGCATATACGATGCTATCGGTATCTTTGGGCATTTTAGTTGTGTTCCGGGAAGACAAAACTACGATTTTTTTGGCAACATCCGTCCGTTAATCCGCTGCAATCCTCGGGAAGACGGCTGCCGGGGGAAATAAAATGAGTAAATTTGTACATCCGCCCATTGCTATGAACAACACCCTGTCCGAACAGATACTCTCCAATTTCCCCTTCGAACCTTCCGAAGAACAGCTTTCGGCCATAGAATCGCTGTCCGGATTCGTATCGGGGCCGGAAAACCGGCGCATCTTTATCCTGCGGGGATATGCGGGAACCGGGAAAACGAGCATCATAGCGGCCTTGGTGCGTACCCTCTACAATACCGGGCGGAAAGCCGTCCTGATGGCCCCTACCGGTCGGGCGGCCAAAGTAATGGCCGGATACTCCGGTATGCGGGCTTATACCATACACAAACAGATCTACGCGGTCGTACCCCGGGACAGCGGCGGCATGTCTTTTTCGATGCGGCCGAACAAGCTGAAAAATGCCGTATTCATCGTGGACGAAGCCTCGATGCTCACCGACCGGGCCGGGGAATCGCTGGTCAATTCTTCGTCGTCCCTGCTCGACGACCTGCTGAGTTACGTATTCAGCGGTGCCGGATGCCGTCTTATTTTGGTCGGCGACCGGGCCCAGCTGCCACCCGTAGGGTATTCGGATTCCCCGGCTTTGGAGGAGCGCACTTTCGAATCGGGCTATGGGATAAATTGCGCAGGGATGGACTTGACCCGCGTATACCGGCAAAGTCAGAAATCGGATATCCTGCACAACGCGACCGCTATCCGTAAAGCTATGGAAGATTCTGACCGCCTTCCATGGGGAAATCTAAAGTTCCGCACGGGATCGGATTTTGTCCGTTTGGAAGACGGATACGATATACAAAGTGCGATAGAAGGTTCGTACAGCGCCGGCGGGGAATCGGAAACCATCATCATCACCCGTTCCAACAAACGGGCCGGTCTGTTCAACGCGCAGATACGTTCGCGGGTGAAACTTTCCGAGGGGGAAATTGCTACCGGGGATATCCTGATGGTGGTCAAGAACAATTATTTTTGGGTGGATGAAAAATCCCCCTGCGGGTTTATCGCCAACGGCGACCTGGCCGAAGTGATGAGCGTACGGAAAGAGGAAGAAATGTACGGTATGCGGTTCGCTCGGGTCGAGCTGAGCCTGACGGATTACCCGCAGATGCCCAAGTTCGAAGCCGTCATCCTGCTGGATACCATTTATTCGGATTCTGCCGCACTCCCGGAAGGACGGGCCAAAGCCTTTTTCGAAGAGGTGATGAAAGATTATGCCGACCTTCCTCCCCGCAAACGCTATGAAGAACTGGCCAAAAACGAATATTACAACGCCATTCAGGTGAAATTCGGCTATGCAGTGACTTGCCATAAGGCACAGGGAGGCGGTTGGGACAACGTCCTGGTAGAACAGGTCTGGATGGCCGAACCGAAACTTTCGGTAGAATACTTGCGCTGGCTGTATACGGCCGTTACCCGGGCGCGGAAAAAAGTTTACCTGATGGGATTCCCTGACGAGTTTTTTGAAAAGAAATAAAAACGGGGTGCTCCTGCGAGCTTACTTTTCGCCTAAATACTCCACGCCTACCCCCGGGCCGCCCTTGCGGATAAAAGTACGCACGGCATACAGATTGTCCGGCGTATTCTCCAGCGGCGTCAGGCGGGTGCGCAGAACTTCGAGATTGTTTACCTGATAATTCAGATCGACATAGCTGTAACCCTTCAATTCCCCTTTTTCCACCAGCACTACCGCCCGGTCGGTCGCTTTTTGTCCTTTATCGAAAATAAGCATCGTTTTGTCCTGGGGAAAAGTAGCAGCCAACGTACGGGTCATTTTCCGCGGACGGAGTTTCCCGTTGAGCGGAGGCTCAATCTCACGGACTTGGCCGATATATTTGAGGTACGATATCAGCTGGCTGGGTGTCTCTTCCCAAGTCACCGAATTGATGCCGTCCTGTATGGCTCTTCCGGCCTGGGTGTCGAGGGAGAGCAGATGGGTCATCTGCTTGTAAATATTGTTGGTCCGGCCGATATAGATGATATTCTTGTCCTTGTCCAGTATCTGGAATACGCCGGCAAAAGTAGGCAGGGTATCCAGTATCAGACGGTATTTCATCTCCTTGCGGGAAAGTTTCTGCACGGGCTTGGAGGCCGCCTTGACGATCTTTTTGGAGGTATCTTTTTCGATGAGTATCTGTAAGAGCTTCACGGTAGCCTCGGCATCGCCGTATGCGCGGTGGCGCGAGGCGACGGGAATCCCTAAAAAGCGGCACAAACGGCCCAGGGAATAACTTTCCAATCCCGGCATCAGGCGCTGCGATTCCTTGACCGTGCAGATCGTATTGCGTTCGTACACATAACCCAGCCGGGCGAACTCCTGGCGCAGCATCCGGTAATCGAAATCGGCATTGTGCGCCACCACGACACAGCCCTCGGTAATCTCCACGATGCGTTTGGCCAGCTCGTAAAAACGGGGCGCGCGGCGGAGCATTTTATTGTCGATACCCGTAAGTTTGGTCACATACGAGTCGATCGGCCGCATGGGATTGACCAGCGACACCAACCGGTCGACCACTTCGCGTCCGTCGAATTTGTAGATCGCCACTTCGGTGATACCTTCTTCGCTGAAACGCCCTCCGGTCGTTTCCAAATCCACTACTGCGTACAAAATCTGCCTCCTTTACCTTTATCCTTCTGCCTGATATTTGCGTGCCCCGAATATCCCGCTCCCCACGCGCACCATCGTCGATCCGCATTCCACAGCCACGGGATAATCCCCGCTCATGCCCATGGAAAGCACGTCCATTTCGGGTGCCCGGGACTTCAGCCGATCCGAATAGTCCTTCAGGGTTTTGAATTCCTCCCGCACCGATTCCATATCGGGCGTATTGGAAGCCATTCCCATCAGGCCCTTCACCCGGACCCATTCCATATTTTTCACTTCATCGCCCAAAGCCATTTCCAATGCTTCCTCTCCGGAAAAACCGAATTTGGTCTCCTCCCGGGCGATATGCACCTCCAACAAACAATCTATCCGGCGTCCTGTTTTTCCTGCCGCCGCATTTATCCTGCGTAGCAGGTCGGGCGAATCGACGCTATGGATCATCCGTACGAACGGCACGATGAATTTTATCTTGTTACTCTGTAAATGGCCTATCATGTGCCATTCGATATCTTTGGGCAGACGTTCGTATTTGGCGCACATTTCCTGCACCTTGTTTTCCCCGAAGATACGCTGTCCGGCCTGGTAAGCCTCCAGAATATCCCCGTCGGGCTTGGTCTTGGATACAGCCACCAACGTAACGCCCTGCGGGAGCAAGGCTTTTACACGTTTTATATTCTGTGCGATATCCATTCTTCTAACCGTTTATTGTCTATTCAGGCTATCCCGGCGCAGGGAATCTTTTTGCAGGCTGTCCCGGCGGAGAAAATCTTTCATATCCCGGTCTACCATTTCCATATAATCTCCCTGCATTTTTTGGCCCGATTCCAGAAAATCACGGTAAGTGCGCTCAGCCACATTTTCCTTCTTATAATAGCTCAGCATCAAACCGCTGAGCAGCGCCGTACGGTCTTCCGGAGCCAATCCCTGGAGTACCTGTTCCAGATCCTGTTCATAAGTTTTCATATTGAGTTTCCGGTCCAGCGGATCGCCGGACGAGAAAACCCCGGAATACACACAGACGACCAATACCAGAATGACCAACACAACGGCGGCCACCGTAGCCATAAAGAATTTTTTATTCGGGCGTACCATAAATATTACTGGTTATTTTTTATTGTTTTCCACCCATTTACGGGCATTGACAAATGCTTCCAGCCAAGGCGATACCTCGTCCCCCCCGCGGTGCGTATTGTAATAACCCCACGTCCAGGGATGAAGGCTCCGCTCCATGTGAGGCATCATTACCAGATGGCGGCCATCGGCCGAGGCCATTGCGGCCACATCGTAATCGGAACCGTTCGGATTGCCGGGATAACCGCTATACGAGTAACGCGCCGCAATATTATACGAATCCTCCGGAAGGGGGAGATTGAATTTTCCTTCCCCGTGCGAAACCCACACGCCCAGGCGCGAGCCGGAAAGCGAGGAGAACATCACGGTATTGTTTTCCGGAATATCCACATTGACGAACGCGCATTCGTGTTTGTGCGAATCGTTGTGCAGCATCGAAGGCTTTTCAGTGTGTTCCGGATTGATGAGCCCCAGTTCGACGAAAAGCTGGCAGCCGTTGCAGATACCCAGGGACAGCGTATCTTCCCGGGCGAAGAAGTTTTCCAGGGCTTTGCGGGCCTTTTCATTGTATTTGAACGAACCGGCCCAGCCTTTGGCGGAACCCAACACGTCGGAATTGGAGAATCCGCCGACCGCTGCAATGAGATTCACGTCCGAAAGGTCTTCCCGTCCTTCGATCAGGTCGGTCATATGGACGTCTTTCACATCGAACCCGGCCAGATACAGGGCATGCGCCATTTCCCGCTCCGAATTGGAACCCTGTTCGCGGATGATGGCCGCTTTGATGCCAGTCGGTTTCCGGCGGGCATTGTCCAACCCCATATCGGCCGCCTGCCCCGTGAACCCTTCCGGGAACACATAGCTCAGCGGCTGTTGCTTGTAATTATCGTAACGCTCCCTGGCCTTCTGCGCTCCGCTTTGGCGGCGGTCGAGCAGGTAGGAAGATTTATACCATGTATCGCGCAGCTGCGGCACATTGAACGACAGCGTTTCTCCGCCGTTCTTCACCTTTAGCTCTTTTCCTGCTTTGGCGCGGCCGATCACGTGTACTTCCACTCCGTATTCGCCGAATATCTTGCGGACAGCTTCCGTATCGCGTACCTGGAGCAGTACTCCCGGATTCTGGGCGAAGAGAAGTTTTACGCAGTCCTCTTCCCCCAGGGCAGAAAGGTCTATTTCCGCCCCCAGGTTCACCTGGGCAAAACACATCTCCAAAAGCGTGGTCAAGATACCCCCGGCGGAAATATCGTGTCCCGACACCGCCAATCCTCGGCCGATAACGGCTTGTACGGCAGCGAATGCCTTTTTGAAATACTCGGTATCCTTTACATCCGGCGCCCGGCGGCCTACACGGCCCAACGTCTGGGCAAAGGCCGACCCCCCGAGTTCGCGCGGCGAGTGGGAAAAATCGACATATACGATATCGTGGTCTCCTTTCCGGCGCAGGTAAGGCGTCAATATGCCCCGCACGTCGGACACTTCGCCGGCGGCGGAAACGATAACCGTACCGGGGGACAGCACGCGGGTGCCGTCCTTGTATTTCTGGGTCATGGAAAGCGAATCCTTACCGGTAGGCACGTTCACGCCCAAGGCCACGGCAAAATCCGACAGGGACTCTACGGCGGCATACAGCGCGGCATCCTCCCCTTCGTTGCGGCAGGGCCACATCCAGTTGGCACTCAGCGAAATACCCCCAAGTCCGTGGGTGAGCGGCGCGAATACGATATTGGTCAGCGCCTCGGCTACCGACAGGCGGGAACCGGCGCGGGGATCGATCAGGGCCTCTACCGGCGCATGGCCGATCGAAGTAGCGATACCTTCTTTCCCCTGGTAGTCGAGCGCCATCGCACCCAGGTCGGCCAGCGGCAGTTGCAAAGCCCCTGTGGTCTGCTGGCGGGCTACGCGACCCGTTACGCAGCGGTCTACTTTATTGGTCAGGTAGTCCTTGCAGGCTACGGATTCGAGTTGCAGGACATTTTCTATATACTGGCCGATCTTGGCCTTGTCGTATTGTACGTCTTCATAAACGCGCTCCACTGTCCGGTCTTCCATCACCGTTTTCGGGGCGGAACCGAACATATCGGAAAGTTGGAGGTCTATCGGTGCTTTGCCTGTCTTTTCGCTCTCGAAACGGAACTGCATATCGCCGGTCGCTTCGCCCACTACATACATCGGGCTCCGTTCGCGGTCGGCTATTTTTTGAAGCAAGGCTACGTCTTTCTCTTTCACCACCAGTCCCATACGCTCCTGGCTCTCGTTGCCGACGATCTCTTTGGCGGAAAGGGTCGGGTCGCCCACCGGCAGTTTATCCAGTTCTATCGTGCCTCCGGTAGCCTCTACCAATTCCGAAAGGCAGTTCAGGTGTCCTCCGGCTCCGTGGTCGTGGATGGAAACGACCGGGTTATCTGTCGATTCCACGAGTGCCCGGATCGTGTTGGACACACGTTTTTGCATCTCGGGGTTGGAGCGCTGCACGGCGTTGAGTTCCACCGCCGAAGCATATTGTCCGGTATCTACGGACGATACGGCGCCGCCGCCCATCCCGATACGGTAATTATCCCCTCCCAGCACGACGATCTTGTCGCCTTTCTGCGGGTCGGACTTCAGGGCGTCCTCTTTTTTGGCAAAACCTACCCCGCCCGCCAGCATGATGACCTTGTCATAACCCAGTGTACGGCCGCTTTCTTCGTGTTCGAACGTGAGTACCGAGCCGCAGATAAGCGGCTGGCCGAACTTATTGCCGAAATCCGAAGCGCCGTTGGAAGCTTTTATCAATACGTCCATCGGCGTCTGGTACAGCCAGGGACGTTCGTTTATCTCTTCTTCCCATGGCCGCCCCTTTTCGCTGCGGGGATAGGAAGTCATATAGACCGCCGTTCCACCCAATGGCAGGGAGCCTTTTCCGCCGGCCAGACGGTCGCGTATTTCGCCGCCGCTGCCGGTGGCCGCTCCGTTGAACGGTTCGACGGTAGTCGGAAAATTATGGGTTTCTGCCTTGACGGAAATGACGGATTCGATGTCTTTTACCTCATATTCCGAGGGCTCGTCCCCGCGTGCGGGGGCAAACTGTTCGATTTTCGGGCCGGTGAGGAACGCGACATTGTCCTTGTAGGCCGAGACGATATAGTCGTGCTGTTTTTCGGTCGTGCGCTTGATGAGTTTGAACAGGGAAAGTTCCTTCACCTGCCCGTCGACGATGAACTGGCCGTTGAATATCTTGTGGCGGCAATGCTCGGAGTTGACCTGGGAAAACCCGAATACTTCGCTGTCGGTGAGCGGACGGCCCAGTTTTTTGGACAGGCCTTCGAGATAGGCGATCTCCTCCCCGGAAAGGGCGAGGCCCTCCTGCTCGTTATACGCACGGATATCCGTGATCTCGACGATATCCTCCGCCTTGCGCGAGGTAGTGAAAAGGAACTGGTCGAGCCCGTCGTATTTCTGGTATAGCATCGGGTCGAACACTTCCACCCGGTCTTCTTCCACGAACTGTTCTATGCGTTTGATCCCGGACACGCCCATGTTCTGGCAAATCTCCACCGCATTGGTACTCCACGGGGTGAGCATCTCCTTGCGGGGGCCGACATAACGGCCCGGGTAAATAGGCTCCAGTATCTGGCGCGCACCGCCGAAAAGCCACGTAAGGCGTTCCACAGACTCATTGGACAGGTACTGATCGGTATCCACCACGTAAATCACGTCGGCGGGGGATTTGAAGAAAGACAGCATGTTTCTATTTTCGGATTTATTACGGCGCAAAGTTAACCTTTTTGCACCTTTTTTTTAGTTATCGGTTCTAGTATTCGCTGATCAGTTCCAACAGCGGATTCAACCGCGCGGATATTGGCGTAACGGAATGGTAACGGTTCACCATAATGACGAAACAGAGCAGTTCGTCGCCGTTCCGGCTGTACCCAGCCAACCCCCGCACCCCCGACAGCGAACCGCTTTTCAGGTGCAGGTTGGTGCGCGTAGGGCAATCCTTGATCGTGTTTTTGAATGTTCCTTCTCCGCCCGGGACGGCCAGCGATTCGAAAAAGTCCGCAAAGGCATCCGTACGGTACATTCCCATCAGGAAATCGGCGTAATAGCGCCCGTTGAGGAACGACATGCGCGACAACCCGCTCCCGTCCTGGAGGTTCAGCGTCCGGCTGCCCGGGGCGATGGAATCCAGGATCGCCAGCTCCACCTGCCGGGAATCGTACCGCGAATCGCCCTGGCCCAACAGTTTGCCCATCGTGCGGAATATCGTTTCGGCATACATGTTGTCACTGTATTTATTGGTCACCGAGGCGATCGTACGAAGCTCCGGGGAATAGTATTTCAAGATCGTGTTCTTTTTGGCCGTCGTATCGATCCCCTGGGTATAGGTATCCCATACGGCATATTCTACGTTCATATCGCCGCGGCCGCCCGAGAGGTATTTCTCGAATTCGCGGAGCAGGGAAAGCCCGGCGGCGCGGTTGGCCCCGGTCTCGGTCACCTTACCCCGCTGCCGGCCCAAACTTCCCGTCACGAAATGTTCCAGCGGGTGCAGGGGCGAGGCGTTCAGCCACAGTTGGTTTGCACGGCCTTCCGCCGTAGTGGTCCGGTTGACGATCTCCACACCCGGTATTTCGGGAAAAACAGATACCGCTTTTACCGGTTTGCCGAGCGTATCGGAAGGGGCGAAATCGATCCGGCATTTATTTTCAAAGAACGAAAGCCCCAATACGCCCGTCCCATAATAGGTGTCCGCATCGTCCCACGACCAGGAGGACACCATCGGCTCGAGGGTGAAATACCGGCTGTCGGCCACCAGGAAACCTTCCACGCGGGCGATACCCGCTTTATTGACCGCTTTTTTCCACACGGCGAATACGGAATCGATCCCCGGCAGGAACTTGTCGTAATCCGACCCCAGCGTAGGATCGCCGCCGCCTACCACATAAAGCGTACCGTACAAGGTAGAATCGATGATCTCCCCGCTGTAGGCCAGCTCCGTTTCGTACCGAAAATCTCCTCCCAGCGTAGAGAGGGCCGATCCGGTAGTGAGTAGTTTAGTGATGGAGGCCCCGGAAAGCGAGGCGGACGAATTGCGCTCGGCGATCGTTTCCCCGGTCTTCACGTTCTTTATCACCACGCTCCACGAAGTGGTGTTCATCAACGAATCCTCTTCGAGCTCCTTGATGTATTTCTTGATTTCCCGTTCTTTTTTTGCCCGGTTTTCGGACGCGCCCAGGTCGGCCTGGGCCCACAGCCCGATGGAAAACGCCGTAAGAACAGCAAAAATTATAGTGAGTTTTCTCATCCTGTTTTATTTATGTGTTTTTCAGTTCTCTCTGTCTGCCTCTTTTTCCGCAGTAGCTTCGGCCTCCGCTTCGGCCACGGCCTCCACGATATCGGTGGAATGCAGTTTCCGGTTGCTCAAATCCTTGCGGCGCAATTCGAAGTTCTGCCCCAGGTATACCTTACGCACCATCGCATCGGCGGCCAGTTCTTCCGGGGTACCCGATTTAAGAATAGATCCTTGGTACATCAGGTAGGTACGGGTGGTGATGGCCAGGGTCTCCTGTACGTTGTGGTCGGTGATCAGGATCCCTATATTCTTGGCTTTCAATCGCCAAACGATAGACTGGATGTCCTCCACGGCAATAGGATCGACCCCTGCGAACGGTTCGTCCAGCAGCACGAATTTCGGGTCGGTCGCGATACACCGGGCTATCTCGGTGCGGCGGCGTTCCCCGCCGGAGAGCACATCCCCGTTGCTCTTGCGCACTTTTTCCAGGCCGAATTCCTCGATCAGCGAATTCATTTTCGCGATCTGTTCTTCGGGCGTTTTTTTGGTCATCTGCAGGACGGAAAGGATGTTCTGTTCCACCGTCAGTTTGCGGAACACGGAATTCTCCTGGGCCAGGTAGCCCACCCCGTACTGCGCCCGCTTGTACATCGGGAATTGCGTAATCTCGGTGTCGTCCAGATAGACATTTCCCCCGTTGGACTGGACAAGTCCTACGATCATATAGAAAGACGTGGTCTTCCCGGCTCCGTTGGGTCCGAGCAGTCCGATGATCTCGCCCTGGTTCACTTCCAGGGATACGTCGTTCACCACGCAGCGGTTGCGGTAGGTCTTTTTCAGGTGTTCGGCTCTGAGTTTCATAGCTGCAATTTTTTATTATTTTTCACTCGGTCAATCCGCCTGTGCGGCGCGTTTTTTCTCCATGCGCTTGCATATCATCACGCTGGCCTGGTACAAAAGGATGATAGGAATGGACAGCACGATCTGCGAAGCGATATCCGGCGGGGTGAGCACCGCCGCCACGATCAGGATCAGCAGGATCGCATGGCGGTAATACTTCAGCAAAAACTTTGAGGTAACCAGTCCCATCCGGGACAGTACATAGATGGCGATAGGCATCTGGAACATGATCCCTGTGGCCAGGGTGATATTCACTACGTTCGATATGTAGGACGACAGTTCGATGTTGTTCACGATCGCGTCCTCCGTGCCCAGGCGGTACCCGGTAAAGAAATTGATGGACATCGGCAGGATCACGAAATACCCGAACGCGATCCCCAGAAAAAAGAGGGACGACACGTAGAACACTACTCCACGGGCACTCTTCCGTTCCTTGTCCGTAAGGGCCGGGGAAACAAACCGCCATATCTCCCATACGATCAGGGGTGTGGCTATGATAAGCCCGGATACGAACGACACCCACAAATGGGAATTGAACTGGCCGGTAAGCTCCCGGTTCTGCACGTTGAACGGCACCGGATGCATACATAGATCGAACGGGGTATGGAACCATCCGTTGATCACGTCCGAAAGCCAGCAGAAAAACCGGTAAGTCGGGAAATCCGGGTGACGGGGCCCGAAAATAACATCGTCGTAGATGATATGATCGCAGAAAAACGCCACGACCGCACCGGCGAACACATACAGGGCTATGCGGAACAAGTGCTTGCGCAGCACGAAAAGATGCCCCAAAAAAGTCGTCTCGCCGGATGTATCCTTTCCGCTCATTTACCGTTTTTTACATTCATAATTGTTCCGCGTGGCCATTCGTCGTTCAGACGATCCCTTCCCGTATCAGGTCGTGGATATGGATGACCCCGCAATAGAGGCCCTGCTCGTCGGTTACCAGCAGGTTGTTGATATCGTATTTCTGGAGTACTTCCAACGCATCGAAAGCCAATACGTCGGCCGCGATGGTCTTGGGGTTTGCCGACATAATATCCCGGGCCGTCAGGGAAAACAGGCTCCCGTCGTCGTACCGTTCAAGGGTACGGCGGATATCCCCGTCGGTCACGATACCCAGTATACGTCCGTTTCCGTCGGTCACCGCGGTGACCCCGAGGAACTTGGACGATATTTCGCCGATCACTTTCTTTATAGGGGCATCTGCCGCTACGGCAGGGCGCTCGTTCTGGGCGATGATGTCCCGCACCCGCATATACAAGCGTTTTCCCAGGGCGCCACCGGGATGATACCGGGCGAAATCCTCGGTGCGGAATCCACGCAGCACTTCCAGTACTACGGCCAGCGCATCTCCCAAGACCATCTGGACCGTAGTGGAACTGGTCGGGGCCAGGTTGTTGGGGCAGACTTCCCGGGACACGTAAGCGTTCAGTATACAATCGGCTCCCCGGCCCATATACGAATCGGGGTTGGCCGTAATGGCGATGATTTTATTCCCCAGTCCGCGCAATACCGGCACGAGCGATTTTATTTCCGGGGTATTGCCGCTTTTGGAGATCATAATGATCACATCGTCGGGCATTACAGCCCCCAAATCGCCGTGCATCGCATCGGCCGTATGCATAAACACCGAAGGCGTCCCCGTAGAATTGAACGTAGCCACCATTTTCTGGGCGATCAGGGCGCTTTTCCCGATACCGGTCACCACCACCCGCGCCGGGCAGTCCAGGATCGTTTCCACCGCTTTCTCGAAATTCCCGTCCAGGCGTTCCGCGAGGCCCGCCACTTCCTTGGACTCGTCAAGTATCACACCTTTAGCAAGTTGCAAAATATTCTTCTCTTTTTTGCATCTATTTTCCATTTTCATTGTTTTTTGACGGGTATTTCTTATCTTTATTCTATACAAAAATACCAATTTTCACAATAGCCGTGAGAAATTTTAGCCTCGAATCGGAACTAAAAAAATACTTCGGGTTTGACACCTTCAAAGGTAAGCAAAAACAAATTATCGAAAGCCTCATGGCTGGGAATAATACCTTTGTCATTATGCCTACCGGAGGCGGCAAATCCCTGACATACCAATTGCCGGCAATGCTGATGAACGGCACCGCTATCATCATATCTCCCCTGATCGCCCTGATGAAAAACCAGGTCGATGCCATGCGCGGAATATCGACCGATGCCGCCGTAGCCCATGTACTGAACTCCTCACTGACCAAAAGCGAAGTGGAACAGGTAAAGACCGACATCCGTTCCGGGGTCACCAAACTGCTATACGTAGCCCCGGAATCGCTCACCAAAGACGAATACACGGATTTTTTGAAGACGGTTCCCATCTCTTTCTGCGCCATCGACGAGGCACACTGTATCTCGGAATGGGGACACGATTTCCGCCCGGAATACCGCAACATCCGCTCGATCCTGGACAAGATAGCCCCGATGCCCATCATCGCCCTGACGGCCACCGCCACCCCGAAAGTGCAGGAGGATATCCAGAAAAACCTCGGTATGAGCGATGCGACGGTCTACAAATCGTCCTTCAACCGCCCGAACCTTTTCTATGAAATACGCCCCAAAGTAGATGTAGAGAAGGAGATCATCAAATTCATAAAAACCCGTTCCCATCAGTCGGGCATCATATACTGCCTTTCGCGCAAAAAAGTGGAGGAGCTCGCCGAACTATTGCGTGTAAACGGCATCTCCTCCGCCCCATACCACGCCGGGCTGGACGCCAAGACACGCGCCAAGAACCAGGACGCATTCCTGATGGAGGACGTGGACGTAATCGTAGCTACCATCGCTTTCGGCATGGGCATCGACAAGCCCGACGTGCGGTTTGTGATCCATCACGACATCCCCAAAAGCCTGGAAAGTTATTACCAGGAGACTGGCCGCGCCGGCCGTGACGGCGGCGAAGGGCACTGTTTGGCTTTCTACAGCTACAAGGACATCGAAAAAATGGAAAAATTCCTGGTGGGCAAGCCTTTGTCCGAACAGGAGATCGGAGGTGCTTTGCTTCAGGACGTGGTGGCCTATGCCGAAACTTCGATGTCCCGCCGCAAATACCTATTGCACTATTTCGGCGAAGAGTTCGACGAAGTGAAAGGCGACGGGGCCGGAATGGACGACAACAGCCGCAACCCGAAGCCCCGGATAGACGCTACCAAAGAACTGAAAACGCTCATACAGGTAGTCAGGGACACTTCCCAGACATTCCGGGCGAAAGAGATTACCAACATTCTGGTCGGCCGGGTAAGTTCCGCCGTCAAAGGACTGAAAGTCGATAAAAAGCCTTTCTTCGGCGCCGGCAAGGATAAAGACGACAAATTCTGGATGGCCCTTATCCGCCAAGCCCTGGTGAACGGCTATATCCGCAAGGAGATCGAACAGTACGGGGTAATAAAGCTCACTCCCCGGAGCGAAGAATTCCTCGCCTCGGACGAAAAGTTCGAGATGACCGAAGACCATAATTACGACATACTCGAGCAGCAGGCTTCCGTACAGAATCGCAAAAGCGGCGTAACGGACGAAGTGCTATTGTCTTCTCTGCGCGACCTGCGCAAAAGCGAAGCCAAAAGGCTTGGCATTCCGCCGTTTGCCATGTTCCAGGATGCCTCGCTGGAGGATATGGCCCTGCACTACCCGGTCTCTATCGAAGAGATGAAGACGATTTTCGGAGTGGGCGAAGGCAAGGCGCGCAAATACGGGAAAAAATTCGCCGAATTCATCGCCAAATATGTGGAGGAAAACGACATCGTCCGGCCGGACGACCTGGTCGTACGCTCGGTAGTGAACAAATCGGGCCTGAAAGTCTACGTCATCCAAAGTACGGACCGCAAAATTCCCCTGGAAGACATCGCAAAAGCAAAAGGGCTCGAAATGGCAGACCTCATTTCGGAGATCGAAGCCATCGTCTATTCCGGCACCAAGGTCAACATCGATTACCAGATCGACGAAATGCTCGACCCCGAACAACAGGAAGAGATCGAGGATTATTTCATGACCGCGGAAAAAGATGCGATCAAAGACGCGATGGCCGCCTTCGGGGGGGATTACGAGGAAGAAGAACTCCGCCTGATGCGCATCAAGTTCATCAGCGACGTAGCCAATTAAAAAAACACATTTGAAAATGAAAATATACACCAAGACCGGGGACAAAGGAAGCACATCCCTGATAGGCGGGAAACGGGTGCCGAAAGACGACCCGCGGCTCGAAGCCTACGGAACCGTGGACGAACTCAATAGTTTCCTGGGTCTCCTCTCCGATACCCAAGGGGTAAAAGATGATTTAAGGAAAGAACTGAAAGACATCCAGAACAGCCTGTTCAATCTCGGGGGACAGTTGGCGAGCCTGCCGGAAGACATTGAAAAATACCATGTCCCCGTCATTACCGAAGACGAGATCGGTTCGCTGGAAAAGGCGATCGACCGGATGCAGGAAACCCTTCCTCCGCTGGAAAAATTCATCCTGCCCGGCGGCCATCCGGCTGTTTCCCTGGCCCATGTGGCCCGGAGCATCTGCCGCCGTGCGGAGCGCCGGACGGTAACCCTCAAAGGAACGGGCGCCGCCGGACTGGAAACAGCGGAAAAATACCTCAACCGCCTGTCCGATTACCTGTTCGTCACCGCGCGCGCTATCGCACAGGACTGTGGCGTAGAAGAACGCTCCTGGGAATATCCCGGCAGCAAATAATAGGTCGTACACACCCACCACAAAAAACATCAGCTTTGTTTTCTTCTCCACAGGAACTGACGGCTGTACACAGGAAAAGAAAAAATATAGCCCCTAAAATAAATCGTATTGTCATGATAGAAGTGTGTTCTTTATCAAACCGGGATTTTAGGAAAGAAGTTTCAGCACAGGTTTTTTATTCTTTTAAGTCATACCCGAACGTATAGACATAATCAAAATCTTTTGCTTTATCCACCGCATAGATGATACCGGCCGGCTCGTTCACTGCGAACAGATCGTAAGGCCCGTTTATCCGCATCGATTTTACCGGGCGCCCTTCCAGATCGAATACCCGGATAAAAACACAGGGCGTTTCTTCGTATTGTTCCTGCGTAGTTCCCTTATAAAATGCATAAAAATGACCGCCGGAGGCTTGGGCATCCACATAGTATTGAATCTGTTCTTTCGGCCTTCCAATACTGTTGGGGCGTATGATATCCTCTTCTTTCCAGGCATATAACGTATCCCCGTATGCCGGTAAGCCTTTCATTTTCCCTTCCCTGGTCAATTGATAAAATTCCGCCCGGGGGATCCCATCATAGAACAGGCCAAAAGTATCCCCGCTGGCCACTACATGACAATTATTGACGGTCGTAGATATCGTAAACATTCCTTCCATCCGGATCGTATATCTTTTGGAACGCAAGGCAATACTATCCGTAGCTGTAAGCAGAGAATCCCCCGATACCGCCGAGAGGATATAGCGCGAGCCGTCTTGCGGGGACAATTTCATGGAAAGGGCTTTTGCTCCGCCGGGTAATACAGCCCGTAAATACTGTTTCTTCCGGTGTTTCATATCCTGCTTCCACACCATGCCTGTACCCTGCGGGGAATAGACCCGGGCCTGCCCGGAATAATTCGGAACGACAATGAAATTCCGGCCGTCCGAAGAGACCAGATCCCGGAAATACCGGGGCAAGTCTTCCGGTCCCCCGCCCGGAACCACACTTCCGTACAAATACCGAAAATCGGGCAAGGAGTACACGTAAAAGACCGTATCCGTCTTGTCGCTCACCACGACCATATAACCGTTGACCACTCGTAACTCTTTAGGAACGAGCACCTGCGCCACAGCAATACTGTCCGGAAAAAGTTCCTGGGAAACGGCAAAAATGGCATCAGGATCGCTTTTTTCCGTTCTTCCTCCACAGCCCGGCAAGCAGAGCAGCAATGCGAGGGCACCAAATAAACCGGCTATTTTCTTCATGGCTGACAAAATTTCTTTCCACAAACGTAAAGTAAAATTCACATAATGTCAAGTTTATTTTACATTTCAGGCGAAATATTTTCTGGAAGCCTCTTACCTATTTTATCAACAAATGGGCGATGGACAGGGCCAGGGTAGTCCCGGATACCACCAGCATAAATACGCCGTTCACCGCATAAGATTTTCCCCCGCCTACCAGCCGCGAGCCGAAAAAGAACGCAAAAGCGGAAAGTACGGCCGATGCGATCCAGACAACATCGTAGTAGGCAAAAACAGCATTGGCGCTGACAAAAAATTCTTTCGCTTCCCGGGGCGTCCGGGCGCCGAAAGTAACGATCGGCCACAGGGTGCATACGATCAGCGGCACTGCCACCAAAATCCAACCCCACACCGAATACGTTTTAAGAAAAGTTTTGCGTGTAGTTCCCATAGTCGTATGATTTTTTAAGTTTTTTCCGTACTGCCCGCCGGCTTAATGGCCTTTGGGGAATTTTCCGCGCAGCCGCAGGGCGGTGATCACCTTTTTGGTGTAAAGCGGGAAATCTTTCTCCAGCATCCAGCCGGTATACCCAGGGTCGTTCTCCAGCACAGGCGCGACCTTGCAGCCTTTGTATTTTCCGAAAGTAAATATTTCGTCCCCATCCTGGTCGTAGGCGATGAATCCGGCAAAATCCGCCGTTTTCCGCTGCGTGGAATAATCGGAGAGGGATTTTATGTCGTTCGGCAGATCCTCGTACCGGTCTAACTGAGCTTTCAGCACTTCGTAGGTAGCGATCGTATCCGCCTGGGCTCCATGCGCCCCTTCGAGTTCCGCCCCGCAGTAGAATTTGTAGGCCGCCGACAGGGTGCGCGGCTCCCGCTTATAGAAAATAGCCTGCACATCCACTGCCACCCGGTTACCCATATCGAAATCTATGCCCGCACGCAGTAATTCTTCGGCCAGCATCGGGATATCGAACCGGTTGGAATTGTACCCTGCCAAGTCCGAATCCTTTATCATCTCGTACACCGTCGGGGCTATCTTATCGAAAGTCGGCTCGTCTTTCACCTTTTCATCGGTGATCCCATGAATATCGGACACCGCTTTCGGGATTGGGCGGCCCGGGTTTACAAGCCAGGTGCGCACTTCTTCATTTCCGTTGGGGTAGACTTTGCATACGGATATTTCGACGATCCGGTCGCGGGCCACATCGATACCGGTGGTTTCCAGATCGAAAAAGCAGATCGGACGATTGAGTTTAAGTTCCATTTTTTTCTTTTTATCTTATTTATTTAGTCAGGACAGCCCGGATACCGTTCCATCCTCATCTATATCCATGTTCACGGCTGCAGGGAGCGAAGGGAGCCCCGGCATCCGCATAATATCGCCCGCTATCGGCACCACGAACCCGGCGCCGGATGCGATCTCGATATCCCGTATCTTAATTTCGAACCCGGCAGGCGCCCCTATCGCCTTTTCGTTGTCCGTAAAGGATTTCTGTGTCTTGGCGATGCATACGGCCAGAGACGAAAGCCCGAGTTTTGAAATGAGCTCCAGTTGTTTGTGCGCCTGATACGTATACTCCACACTGCGGGCCCCGTACACACGCCGGGCTATCGTCAGTATCTTTTCCTCAATAGGCGTATCGAGGTCGTACAGCGGCCGGAGTACAGCATTCGATGCGGACGCCACCGACGCCACTTCCCGTGCCAGGTCTTCACAGCCTTTCCCGCCCTCTGCCCAAGCATGCGTCCGGACGGCTTTCACCCCACGCTCCGCGCAAAGGCGTTCGATCACTTGTGTTTCCTCCTCTGTATCGGCCTCGAAGCAATTGATGGCTACAACGGCCGGAACCCCGAAATTGCCCGCATTGTCCAGATGGCGTCCTAAGTTGACAAAACCCCGTTTTACGGCTCCCGCATCGGGTTTTTTCAGGTCGGACACGGCTACCCCGCCGTGGTATTTTAACGCGCGAACTGTGGCGACGATCACCCACACACGTGGGCACAGACCACCGACCCGGCATTTGATATCCATGAATTTTTCCGCGCCCATATCCGAGCCGAATCCGGCTTCCGTCACGGCGTAATCGGCCATCGAAAGGGCCATTTTCGTGGCAAGGAGACTGTTGGTCCCCTGCGCGATATTGGCAAAAGGGCCGCCATGGATAATAGCGGCATTCCCCCCGGTAGTCTGCACCAGATTGGGTTTCACCGCATCTTTCAGCAAAATAGCCATCGCTCCCACAGCCCCCAAGTCGCGGGCATACACCGGTTCGCCGGTATAACGGAAACCGACCAGTATATTGCCCAGCCGGCGTTTCAGGTCGCTGATACCACTGCACAGGCAAAGGATCGCCATCACTTCCGAGGCCGGGGTAATGTTGAACCCTTCTTCGCGGGGAATCCCGTTGCCCGTCCCGCCGAGCCCGGTGATGACATGGCGCAGGGCCCGATCGTTCATATCGGCTACCCGTTTGAAAGCGACCGTCCGGGGGTCTATCCCGAGGTTGTCGACCTTTACCTGCATATTGTTGTCCACCAGGGCCGAAAGCAGGTTATTCGATTTTTCCACCGCCGCGAAATCCCCCGTAAAATGAAGGTTGATATCCTCCATCGGCAGTACCTGCGAATGCCCTCCTCCGGCCGCGCCGCCTTTCAGTCCGAACACCGGGCCGAGCGACGGTTCCCGCAAAGCGACGATGGAACGGTACCCGAGGCGGTTCAATCCATCGGAAAGGCCGATCGAGACCGTGGTCTTGCCCTCGCCGGCCGGAGTCGGGGAAACGGCAGTCACCAGGATCAGGTTGCTTTGCGATACTTTATGCTCGTCGATAAGGGATAAAGGAAGTTTTGCCTTATACTTCCCGTAAAGTTCCAAGGCGTCCGCCGGGATACCGATCCGGGCAGCTATTTCGGCAATGGGCCGGATGTCGGCCTGCTGGGCTATTTCAATGTCGGATTTCATGCTTCATCGGGTTTTCAGGCAAAGCCCGGGGACAATCCCTTTCTACAAAGTTATGTTTTTTACCGCTGTAAATGAAGATTTTTTAAAAGAAAAAAAGCGGGAAGCTCATAGAACTTCCCGCTAGTATTCTGCTTACGGATAACGTTATTTTTCCAGTTTCAAAGCGATCGAATCGGCTATCGCGCGCATCTCCTGCGGGTCGAGCGACAACTGCTCCCGGCCCAAGTTCATATCCGCCGGGCCGTTAAGCGGCAACAAGTGCACATGCACGTGATGGACGTCGAGCCCTACCACCGATACACCCACCCGGATACAGGGAATGGCTTTCTCTACCGCACGGGCTACCCGGCGGGCGAAAAGCATCAGGCCGGTATAGGTCTGCTCATCCAATTCGTAGATTTTGTCCACTTCCTTTTTCGGAATGACCAGCGTATGCCCTTTTACGATAGGGAACGCGTCGAGGATGGCGATATAGTTTTCGTCCTCCGCGATTTTATAAGAGGGTATCTCTCCATTGATGATCTTCGTGAATACCGATGCCATAGTCCTTTCGGGTTTTTAGTTCGTTATCGGGTGATCTCCAGCACATCGAAATACATAGTGCCGTTGGGTGCTTTGATCTCGGCCACATCGCCTACGGACTTGCCGAGCAATCCCTTTCCGATAGGGGATTCCACGGATATCTTTCCCTGTGCGATATTTGCCTCGTTCTGGGCTACCAGCGTATAGGCGACTTCTTTTCCGTTCTGCTTGTTGCGGATACGGACGGTCGAGAGGATGAGCACCTTCGTATCGTCGAGCTGCGAAGCGTCTACGATACGGGCGCTGGCCATTGTCTCCTGTAGTTTGGCTATTTTCATTTCCAGCATACCCTGGGCTTCCTTGGCGGCATCGTATTCGGCATTCTCCGAAAGGTCGCCCTTGTCGCGCGCCTCGGCTATTTGTTTTATCACATGCGCGCGCTCTACCGTCTTGAGGTGTTCGAGCTCGGCTTTGAGCTTAGCGTACCCTTCCGGCGTGTAGTAAGATACGTTTCCCATTTTTTCTTTTCTTTTTTTTCGGTTCTACAAAACGTTCGTTGTACACAAAAAATAAAGAACCCCGAAAAAGTATTTCGTTACCTTCGGGATTCGTATTGTGTAAGGCAAATGTAAGCAAAACAAAAGCCGCGCGCAAGCCTTTCGGATTTTTTTGCGGAAAAACCACCTTCTCAGGAAAATTATTGGTTTTTAAGAATTAAAATCCGACCGCCGATAAATTTAAGTCAGCCAATGGAAGTACCCGGATATTTTTTATGCGACATTCCTTAACAATCCTTATATTTGTTATATCAAACTAAAACACGCTGAAAAAATGTCGTTACTATCTTTGCTTATCACTTTGCTGACCTTGTTTTTCATGGGAAAAACTTTCGAGAAAATGGGCCGCAAATTCTGGGAGGGTTTTATTCCTTTCTACAACATATACATCCTGTTGGAAGAGTTGAATAAACCCTTATGGTGGCTTATCATGTTCTTCATTCCGGGAGTGAACCTCATCTTCGCGTTCATGCTGTTCAACGAACTGGCCAAACGCTTTTCCCGCGACTATATAATGGCCATCATCATGACCATTTTCCCGTTCATCGGCTTTGGGATTCTCGCCTATTCGGACGACGCCGTTTACCGGAAATAAATAAACCGGGAGCCTAATTCTCCCCAAACCACCCGTCCGGCCTATGGATTTGATAAAATCGAACGACGTAGAAGTGCGCATGATGCGCATCCGTCGGCAGAATATCCTGCTGGATCGGGATGTGGCTACCCTATACGGCGTACAGACCCGGGAAGTGAACCAGGCTGTCAAGAACAACCCGGACAAATTCCCGGCCGGTTACGTGTTCGAACTATCCGTCGAAGAGAACGATGGGCTGAAAAAAGCCCTTCCGAAACCGGGCGAGACGAATGCCTCTTCGCCAGGGCGGGGTAGGTATTCAAAATACCCGCCCAAAGCATTTACGGAAAAAGGCCTTTATATGCTGGCCACCGTACTGAAAAGCCCGGCAGCCACCCAGGCGACCCTCGCTATCGTGGAAACGTTCGCCAAAGTCCGGGAACTTTCCGCCACGGTGACCAAACTGTCGGGCACGAACAGCGTAGCAAAACAGGAGCCCCTGATCAAGAAAAGCCAGCGGATCATTTCCGACTTGATGGGAGAAGACCGGGAAGTCACCGGGATGGAAACGACCGTCGAGTTGAATTTAGCTGTACTCAAAGTAAAACATACCGTCAAACGGGGCGGTCGGAAATAAAAAAAGCCTGCGGTAATCGCAGGCTTTTTTTATTTCCGACCGTTTAAATTCATACCGGATCCAGGTCATATCCTTTTTCCCGGAGAATTTCTTCCGTTGTGTCATACAGCCAGTTCTTATATCTGTGCGCCGCCGCAAAGTCCCGGATCAAAAATTGCCGGTGACCGGTATAAACGCGGCCTCCGCCTTTTTCTTTTTTCGGGAACAGCGCCTCGCACTCCTGTGTGGCCGCCTGCTCGGCTGTCTTGAGCAATGGCCGCACCAACAAATTGAATAGCGGATCCAACCAATTGTGCATCGTCAGCATCTTGGTGTTGACCAGCCCCGGATTGAACGCATTTGCCTCCACCCCTGCCTTTTTTCCCAATTTTTCGGTCAGGCTCTGGGTAAACATCAACAGGGCGAGTTTGGAAGCCCCGTAAGCCTTTATCCGTCGGTATTTTTTAGCAGGAATGGTAAAAAAATCCTTGTCCACCCGGGCGAACTTGCTCATCACCGACACGGTATTCATGATCTTGGAAAGCCCTTCGGAACGTTTGAGGATCGGCATCATAAGCCGGGTGAGAAGATAGGTTCCCACGTAATTCACCCCGACCGTCGTTTCAAATCCGTCGGCCGTTTCGGTGTATTTCTTACGGATAGTCGCCGCATTGTTCACCAGGGCGCGGACATTGTATCCTTTTTCATCGATAGAACGCACGAACGAAGCCACGGATTCCAGGGAGGACAGATCGAGGGGCATCAGCCTCATATCCTTATTGGATGTGATATAGCGGAGATGCTCGAACACATTCGCTGCTTTTTCCACATTTTTACAGGCCATGATGACCCCGTAATCCATATCCGCCAGCAGACCGGCAAGGCTTTCCCCGATTCCCCTGTCCGCTCCGGTGACTATTACCCAGTTGTTGTTCATATCAGCTTGAGGTCTGTTCCGGCTATTTCCGATATTCCAGTTTCACATTGTCAACCCATAGCGAATTGCCCAAAGAGCCCGTAAAAGCGCCCAGCGATCCCGAAGAGAACATCATGATCATATGGGTTGGCGTCACTTCCTTTCCTCCCCAGCACGTTTCCTGGACGGGAACCATTTTGCCTTTGCTGTTCATCGCATAGAAAAGCCCTTCTTCCATCAGATCCATCGATTCGTCGTAATACGGCTGTCCGGTTATATCCCCGTAATGGATCTCCGTCCGGTGGCCGTTCTTCCAGTCGGGTATGGTCTTGTCGAACCGTTCGCGCGCCGTACCGATGCGCTGGGCGAAAATATTGCCTTTCTCGTCTTCCCACCGTTTCTGCAAAAAGACAACCACTTCGGCGCGGTCGCGGCCTTTCACTTTGGATATGCCGCTGCCTGTGGCCCGGGTGACCATCGTATCGGGTGATATTTTAGCCTTGTAATCGAATACCACCGCATCCGGTTTTCCGGCAAAGTGAATTCCCATATCGAGGTTCTTATACGGGTCGTTAGCCCCCCGGATAGGTTCGATCGTACGGCCCAGGAATATACTGCCCGAGGCCAGCACCGAGATATTCACCATCCCGAGCACTTTTACTTTTTCCAATTTCGTATCCATCCGGGCGCTGTAACCATCGCCCCGCTTCTCAGGGAATACCGTCACGGACGTCTTTACCACGCCGGCTACTTTAGCCATCACATTGGACGAAGACCAGGGCGATTTGGATTTGTTGACGTAAGCATCGGTGCTTACGATCGTATCGGTAGGAGCTATGGCATATACGGTGGCTTCATTGCCGCCGATGACAAACGATTCTTTGATCTTACGCACCAGCCAATGATCGAAATCCCCGAAAGCGACGGGCTTGAGCGTATCCTGCTGCGCGTAAGCCCACAAGGGGGCAAATAAACAAAAAGCCGTAATCAATGATTTTTTCATAATTCTGTAAGTTTGGCTGTAAGGTTAAGAAACGTATAAAATTTCTTAATCAAATGTAAAGGTAATCATTCTTGACACAATAAAAAAAGCCGGAATAAATTATTCCGGCTTTTTAAAACATGTTACGGCCCTTTTAGGCATCTATGTTGGCATATTTGGCGTTTTTCTCGATGAACTCCCGGCGGGGCGGCACGTCGTCGCCCATGAGCATCGAGAATACATAGTCCGCATCGGCCGCATTGTCGATCGTGATTTGCTTGAGGATGCGGTTGTCCGGGTCCATCGTCGTTTCCCACAATTGGTGGTCGTTCATCTCTCCCAAACCTTTGTACCGCTGGATAGCGACCCCCTTGTCTGAACCGCCGCCCATTTCGAGGGTGAGTTTGTCGCGCTGGTCTTCCGTCCAGGCATACGCCTGCTTCTGGCCTTTTTTGACCATATAAAGAGGCGGTGTGGCAATATATACGTAGCCGTTCTCTATCAGCTCCTTCATATATCGGAAGAAGAAGGTGAGCATCAGCGTGTCGATGTGGCTTCCGTCCACATCGGCGTCGGTCATGATGATGATCTTATGGTAACGCAGTTTTTCGGTATTCAGCGCTTTGGAGTCTTCCTCCGTACCGATGGTCACCCCAAGAGCGGTATAGATATTCCGTATCTCCTCGTTTTCGAACACGCGGTGCTGCATGGCCTTTTCCACGTTCAGTATCTTACCGCGCAGCGGAAGGATAGCCTGGAAATGGCGGTCGCGGCCCTGCTTGGCAGTACCTCCTGCGGAGTCTCCCTCGACAAAGAATATTTCGGATTTCGCCGGATCCCGTTCCGAGCAGTCGGCCAGTTTGCCAGGCAGTCCGCCGCCGCTCATCACGGTCTTGCGCTGCACCATCTCGCGGGCCTTCTTGGCAGCCGCGCGAGCCTTGGCAGCCAGCATCACTTTCTGCACGATGATCTTGGCTTCGGCCGGATGTTCCTCCAGGTAATTGTTCAGCATATCGCCCACCAGCTGGTCTACCGCGCCGAGCACATCTTTATTGCCCAGTTTTGTTTTGGTCTGCCCTTCAAAGAGCGGTTCCTGCACCTTCACCGAAATAACCGCCGTAAGGCCTTCGCGGAAGTCATCCCCCGATATCTCGATCTTTTCTTTGGCCAGCAACCCCGATTCTTCGGCGTATTTTTTCAGCGTACGGGTAAGCCCGCGGCGAAAACCTGCCAAATGAGTACCCCCCTCGATCGTATTGATGTTGTTGACGTACGAATGGATGTTTTCCGTGTACGAAGTATTGTAATGGAGCGCCACCTCGACCGGAATATCGTTCCGCTCGCCGTCCATATGTATCACCGTAGGGATCAGCGGCTCGCGGGCGCTGTCCAGGAACGTGACGAATTCGTCGAGACCGGTGGACGAATGGAAGCTCTCCCGGCGGGGGTTGCCTTGCTCGTCCAGTTCACGCATATCGGTCAGGGTGATGGTGATATTCTTGTTCAGGTAAGCCAGCTCGCGCATACGGCTCTGAAGGATATCATACTGGTATTCCGTTTCGGTAAAGATCGTATCGTCCGGATGGAAAGTAACGGTGGTACCCGTCTGCGGCGTCTCACCCGCTTCGCGTACCGGATAAAGCGGTTTTCCGCAGGAATACTCCTGCTCGAATATCTTGCCTGCCCGGCATACTTCCACGCGCATATGGTTGGACAGCGCATTTACGCACGATACTCCGACTCCGTGAAGTCCGCCGGAGACTTTATACGAATCCTTGTCGAACTTACCGCCGGCATGCAGGATGGTCATCACCACCTCCAACGCGGATTTTTTTTCCTTGGGATGGTAATCCGTCGGGATACCGCGGCCGTTGTCGCGCACCGATATGGAATTGTCCGTGTTTATTACGACATCTATCTGGGAACAGTAACCGGCCAAGGCTTCGTCGATAGAGTTGTCCACCACCTCGTTCACCAGATGGTGAAGCCCGCGGGAGCTGGTATCGCCGATATACATACCGGGACGTTTGCGCACGGCTTCCAAGCCTTCGAGCACTACGATACTGTCGGCCGAATAGCCCTGCGTTTCGTCTGTTATCTCACTCATAATGTTTTCCTTTATTTCTTTTTAAGAACACACAAAGATACGGATTTTTTCCCGAAAAACCGCTTATTTCATCTCCTAAAAACACCCTAAAGAAAGGCCTGGCTCACCTTTTTCGCAATAATTCGCACAGCCCGCGGGAGAATGCGTACCTTTGCCGCAAAACACACCGACCAAGATGGCGAAAAACATACCCGAAGGCAATTTTCTGATGACCGCCAAAACGTTCTACGGACTCGAAGAAGTCCTGGCGGAAGAACTGCGCAACCTGGGGGCGATGCGGGTGGAACCGGCGCGCCGGGCCGTATCGTTCTACGGGGACAAAGGCTTCCTGTACAAAGCCAACCTTTGCCTGCGCACCGCCCTTTCGGTGCTCGTCCCGCTGAAGACCGAAAAAGTGTTCAACGAGACCCAATTCTACAAATCGATATACAACATCCCCTGGGAACGCTACATCAGCGCGCGCGATTCCATCGCGATAGACGCGACGGTAAACTCCGAATTGTTCACCAACAGCCATTACGTCACATTAAAGGCAAAGGACGCCATCGTCGACCGTATCCGCGACAAAATGAACGCCCGCCCGGATGTAAACCGGGACAACCCCTCCCTGAAAGTGAACGTCCACCTGTCGGACCGCACCCTCACGGTATCGCTGGACAGTTCGCTCGGCCTGCACAAACGCGGGTACCGTTCGGTTACCAATATCGCCCCCATCAACGAAGTGCTGGCCGCCGGGCTGGTGCTGCTCTCCGGCTGGCGCGGCCTGACGGATTTCATGGATCCGATGTGCGGTTCGGGTACGATCCTGATAGAAGCCGCGATGGTCGCTGCCAATATTCCACCCTGTATCCACAAAGAACGCTTCGGATTCCAATCGTGGAAAGATTTCGATGCGGAACTGTTCGAGAAAATAAAAGAAATATCCCTCAAAAAGATGCGGGAACCCGGCATCGAGATCATCGGCCGGGACAAGGCGCCCTCCGCCGTGGCAAAGGCCATCGAAAACGTTACCAACGCCGGACTGGATGAGTTCATCAAAGTATCCCGGCAGGACTTTTTCCATTCGAAAAGGCCCGAAAAGGGCCGTTGGACGCTGATATTCAACCCGCCCTACGGGGAACGGCTCGAAATAGACGAGACCGTATTTTACAAGAAAGTCGGCGATACATTAAAAACTTCGTACCCCGATACGGTCGCCTGGATGATCACCGGGTCGAAAGAAGGGCTGAAATCCGTAGGCCTTCGTACCAGCCGGTCTATCCCACTGATGAACGCCAACCTGGAAGCCCGATTCGTAAAATACGAACTGTACGCCGGCACCCGCCGTACTCCCAAAGACCCCGAAGATTCTACGGGAGGGGCTTCAGCCGAAGACAAACCAACGCCGCAGGCGGAATAATCCCGCTCACACCCCGCAAAATACGGAGGCCCAAGGGCCTCCGTTTTTTGCGGGGTATATTGTTGATATAGTTACCAAACCTTGTAAAAAGCTCAATCTTCGGCCATGACAACCGTTCCGCCCATCGTCGTGCGGCCGTCCACTTTGGCAGGGCCTTTGCAGTAAACTTTTCCGCCCATCCCGACCCGGGCTTTCGTATTCTTGGTGGCATAAACATATGCCGTGCCGCCGGCCGTGATGTTGACCTCGGCATCGTCCGCTACGAGTTCATACCCGTTGAACTGGCCCCCGGTCTTAATGCTTACGTCCAATGCCTTCACATCGCCCTGGGCCTGTATCTGACCGCCGGCCGCAATGGACGCGCGCAACGTATCGGCCGTTACCGATGCTTTGACGAAAGCGCCCTTTCCGGCATCGATGCGGATATTGCCGCCTTTGAGTACGCTTTCCGCCTCGATCTCGCTATCGCCCGAAGCACCGATATAGGTCAGTGGCGATTTATAATATACAGCTACCGGAACCGGATCGGCCCCGATACCTTTAGTCGATTTGAAACGGATGACCAGGCGCCCCTTATCTTCCTTGACTACGATATTGTCGATCTTATCCCCTGTAACGACCACTTTGTTCTCGCCCGAAGCGATAAGCCGGGCTTTTATCTTGGTCGAAACGTCCACCCCGGAAAAACCCGTAGGACGGTATATTTTTTCCTGAGCCGAAAGCGCCGTACACGAAAACGCCAATGCAACCAACGCCCATAATCTCCATGTTTTCATATCTATCTGTTTTTGAGGTTTATTTTCCTATCCGCAGGTGTACGAAGCCCTCATCGGTCAGCTCCGCAAAATCGTAAATGTTGCGCCCGTCGGCCACCACGTTCCCTTTCATCAGGCCCCGGAGTTTTTTCCAGTCCGGGATGCGGAATTGTTTCCATTCGGTGAGTACGATCAGCGCATCCGCGCCTTCCGCCGCTTCGTACATATCGCTTCCGTATTCCACCCGGCCATCCAGGCGGCGTTCGGCCTCCGGCATAGCGATCGGATCGTATACTCTTACTTTTGCTCCGGCCCCCAGCAATTTTTCGATCACCACCAGCGACGGCGCTTCGCGCATATCGTCGGTCTCCGGCTTGAACGAAAGCCCCCAGATGGCTACCGTCTTCCCGGCCAGATCGCCGCCGAACTCCTTGGATACTTTATCGAACATCAGGCTCTTCTGCCGCTCGTTCACTTCTTCGACCGCCTCTATCACTTTCATGTCGTAACCGTACTGGCGCCCGGTATGGATCAGTGCCTTCACGTCTTTCGGAAAGCACGACCCCCCGTAACCGCACCCCGCATACAGGAAGCGGCTGCCGATCCGGCCGTCCGAACCGATACCTTTGCGCACCATATCGACATTGGCTCCTGTGCGTTCGCACAGGCTGGCCACATCGTTCATAAAACTGATACGGGTGGCCAGCATCGCGTTGGCTGCGTATTTGGTCATCTCCGCCGAGGCCACGTCCATGAACAGAATGGTACGGTTGTTCAGCAGGAACGGCTTGTACAGTTTTTCCATCAGCCGGCGGGCATTTTCATTTTCCACACCCACCACTACCCGGTCCGGGTTCATGAAATCCTTGATCGCGGCTCCTTCCTTGAGGAATTCCGGGTTGGACGCCACATCGAACGGGATATCTACCCCGCGGACGGCCAATTCCTCCCGGATCGCCTGCTTTACTTTCTCGGACGTCCCCACGGGGACCGTGCTCTTGGTCACCAGCAGAACGGGCTTCTTCATGTTCCGCCCCACCGTGCGCGCCACTTCCAATACATATTTCAGATCCGCGCTGCCGTCCTCGTCCGGAGGAGTGCCTACGGCGCTGAAAATGACGGACACTTTATCCAGTACCGACGTGAGGTCGGTGGTGAAATGGAGGCGTTCCATTTCCATATTCTTACGCACCAGTTCCTCGAGGCCCGGTTCGTAAATGGGCATCACCCCGCTTTTTATTTTCCCTATCTTTTCGCTGTCAATATCTACGCATGTCACGTCGATCCCCAGTTCGGCAAAACAAGCCCCTGTCACCAGCCCGACGTATCCGGTACCCACTATCGCTATATTCATTTCTCCTCAGAATATTGTTCTTAATTCTTTCCTGTAAAAACTGTGGTAAAGATACGACACTATTTCGATAAAAAAACGGCGGCAAAAATCCTCCGACGGGTGTTTATATTTTTTTTAACTTAACGGCGCCCTCCCGTTCGGAAAAAAGCCTTAACTTAGTTGACCTGTAAGGATAACTTAAATAACCCAAAATATTCATCATCATGAAAACAAAAGAAAAAAGCATCGAACTGCTCAACCGCGCCATCGCCGAGGAGCTTTCGGCCGTACACCAGTACATGTATTTCCACTTCTATTGCGACGACTACGGTTACGATCCGATATCGAATATCTTCCGCCGCATAGCCATCATCGAGATGACCCATGTGGAACGCCTGGCCGAACGCATCCGTTTCCTCAAAGGCGAAGTGGAAATGAAGCTCTCCCATCCGGTGGCTAAGATCCACGAAGTGGAAAAGATGCTCGAAAAAGCCGTGGAAATGGAGAACACCAGCGTGAATGAATACAACGAATGGGCTAAGATCTGTGCCGAAAACGCGGATTCGGTGACCAAGAAAATGTTCGAGAACCTGGCGGCCGAAGAAGAAAAGCACGAGGATATTTTCGACACGGAAAAGGACAACCTCAGCAAGTTCGGGGCCAACTACCTGGCGCTCCAGTCTCTCGAGCGGAGCAAGAGCGAAGCTGCCGGCAACGAACCGAACGTCGACTAACGGCGATCGTTACCTCATAAAAAAGGCGCGGACAACAATGTCCGCGCCTTTTTATTTTAATATATCTCCGGGATATTTTTCCCGGATCAGATATTGTCGTAATGCTTGATATGATGGTTGGGCTCATCGGCGCATACCTGCCCGTCGAGAAGGCGGATAATACGGTGTGCATGATCGGCGATATCCTCTTCGTGGGTCACTACGATAATGGTATTACCCTGTTCGTGGATCTTTTGGAAAAGCTGCATGATCTCGACCGAAGTCTTGGAGTCCAGGTTACCCGTAGGCTCGTCGGCCAGCATAATGGACGGGTGATTTACCAGGGCGCGGGCGATGGCGACCCTCTGCCGCTGACCCCCGGAAAGCTGGTTCGGGCGGTGCGTCATCCGGTCGGCCAACCCGACGGACACCAGCGCCTCTTCGGCCAGCCGCATCCTTTCCGACTGCCCTATGCCGGCATAGATCATCGGCAACGCCACATTCTGGAGCGCCGTGATGCGGGGCAACAGGTTAAAAGTCTGGAAAACGAAGCCGATCTCCTTATTCCGTATCTCGGCCAGCTCATTATCCTCCAGAGAACTCACATCGTGCCCGTTGAGCGTATAAGTACCGGAGGTAGGGGTATCGAGGCATCCTAAAAGGTTCATCAGCGTTGACTTTCCACTGCCCGAAGGACCCATCAGGGCTACATACTCGCCCCGTTTTATGTCGAGGCTTATCCCTTTGAGTACTTTTACCGTTTCCGTACCGAGGGCAAAATCGCGCGTGATATCGCGCAGAGTGATTACTTCTTCCATCTATAAACCTGATATTCCGTTGCTTTTATGCTGTAAAGCACAAATTTAGAATAAAAACTCCACAATAAGGCCTATTTTGCGAATTAATTTACCGCGCGGCGGGGTTCTTTCATAAAAAACCGCAGGAAGCCGTATGGCTTCCTGCGGTGCTGTTTTCCGGGTCAAACCCGAAAACGAATGGGATTAAACCCCTGCTACGCGGCGTTTGTATTCTGCCAGGCAAGCTGCCAGACGCTCGGGAGCGGTCGTATCGCCAGGTACGTTGTGGGACGGGTGGATGTAGAGTTTCACCCCGCGCTTGTCCAGAATCTCGGCTACCGTGCAGACCGTCATCCATACGCAAGTGATGAATGCGATAGTGGATACAGGGCCCACAGGGTCGGAGTTGTTTTTCAGTTTCACCGTGGCATCTCCGGCAGGAGCGCAGGAATCCACTACCATATCGGCAATCTCGAAAATGGTCTTGCCCGAAGAGTGGCGGGTTTTCTTGCCTTTGGCCTGAGCTACGGCGCCGTAAGCGATCACCGTCATACCGCGCTTTTTAGCTTCCAGGGCGATGTCGATGTTCACGTTGTTGATACCCGTGTGGGAGAAGATCCACATGACGTCGTTCTTGTCGAAATTATAACCTTTCATGATCTCTACTCCGTAGCCTTCTACGCGTTCGAGGAACACGAACTGGTGTACGCCCAGGTCACCTACGATCTGCGTGAAGAACGTCAGCGGGAGTTCGCAGATCGGGTGGAACCCTACGAAACCTCCGATACGGGGATACATCTCCTGAATAGGAATAGTGGCGTGTCCGCAGCCGAACGTATGAACCCAATGGCCTTTCTCGATGCAATCGGCCATGACCGTAGCGGCCTTGGTGATACTTTCCTGTTGGGTGTTCTCGATCTCGGACATAATGCCCCGGGCATTTTTCAGCCACTGTAATGCTACTTCCATGATTTTAAAATGTTTTTTTAATTGGTTAATGTATTCTGATTTTTTATCTCTTACTTTTTCTTACCATGCTGGCCGCCACCGGCAACAACACCATCATCATCACTACGGCCAGGGCCAGTACCAGCGGGAAATACGCATGGCCGCCATCGTCGAACATCACGCCCACTACTTTATTGAATGCGAACTGGCCGCACAAGGCAATGAATATCGCAATGGAAAACGCCGTACCGGACATTTCCCGGAACGCGCCGCCCAAATAAGCCAGTACGACCGGATAGGTCGCCCCCACTCCGAACCCGATCAGGGCCATCGCCAGGTGCGCCATCGTCACGTCGGCGCTAAGATACAAAATAACTACGCCGACCAGCGCTACGGATAGGTAAAGGTACAACGTCCCGTTATCCTTGAGCTTTTTCATGATCATCCCCAGCGGCAATCGCCCGCAGAGCATTCCGACTGTAAACCAGGTAAGGGAAAGCGTGGCGGCCGTAGCTTCCATTGCCGCACTGTCTTCGAGGAACTTCGGCGTGAAACTTCCGCTGGCGCCCTCGAAACCGCTCTGGAAGAACAGGATCAAGGCGAACAGGATCAGGGCCGGGTATTTGAGCAGACCTATCGATTTCGAAAAAGACACGCTGCCCTGGGGCTTGGCCTTGGGGAACTGTATCAGGCAGAAATAGACGATAAACACCGCCATGATCCCCGAAATGCAATGCAACGGAACGATATAATTGTCCGGCATGTAATAATTGAGCAGTGTCCATAAAAGTGCCCCTACGCAATAGAACGCTCCGAGGATACTCAGCCGTCCTCCCCGTTTGTCATCCCCGTAAATATCGGAGACCAGCGCATTGGTCAGACCGTTGAGAATGCCGCCGCCGAAGCCTATCATGAACATCGACCCGTGCAACAGTTCGATCTCCGTCGCATTGGCCAGCCCTTCCAGCCCGATCAGAGCCAGCAGGGAACCTATGATCAACAGGTATTTGTATCCGAACCGGTCGACGACCGGGCCGAACAGGATGGTACCCAATATGATACCGATAGACATCGTGGCCGGCAGGGCGTTCGCCCCGTCCACCTGCGCGTTGAGCTGCCCCAGAATGGGGCCGAGCGATAGCATAGCCACCCCGAAAAAGGCGAGGCCGGCACAGGCTGCTACGAATACCTGGTTTGTTTTGTACGTCATGAGTGTATGTTTTTCAGATGGTTATTCATTCATACTGCGCAGGGCCAGATAGCCCGCTCCCATCAGCACCGCATCGCCCCCGAGCATCGAAGGCACGATCTCCACTTTCTGTATCGCAATGGGCTGGGCGTGCCTCACGGCCGCCTGTTTGATCCGGTCGAGGAACTGGAGCGCCGGGCCGAACACCCCGCCGCCGAATATGATCTTGGACGGGTCGAAAAGGCTCACCAGGTTGGCTACGGCCATGCCCCACATTTCGATCGCAATATCGAAAGTCTTGGTCGCAATTTCATCGCCCTGAGGGTACACCTCGAAAAGATCGTAGGACGTCACTTGGTCGATAGGCTTGCTGCGCAACGGCCCGTTGTAATCCTTGTTCTCTTCCAGCAGCTCCCGTGCCACCCGCGCCAGGCCTTCCCCGGAACAGTGGTATTCGAAACAGCCGCAAGTCTTGTATTTGTCCTTGTATTCCTTGTCCAGCGCCCACCAACCGATAGCGCCCGATATATCGTGCGCGCCGCGGAGCACGCGGCCGTTGGCCAGTATGCCGGCAGCTATGCCGGTGCCCACCGCCAGGAATATGGCATTATTTACATTTTCCGCAGCGCCCGACCACGCTTCGCCCAGGATGCAGCACACCCTGTCCGAATCCACGGTGACCACCGTATTCTTATCGCATACCTGCTGTATCTTGGCTTTCAGAGGGTATTCGTCCCACCCCGGAATGTTGGGACACCAGACAGTGCCCTTGTCCTGATAGGCGATCCCCGGGACGCAGATCCCGACAGCGTCTATCACTTGTCCGAGACCTTTGGCCTGGCGCAGCATATCCGACACGAAATCCTGGATGAGCCGGCCTACTTCTTCGCCTTCGCGGTGTTCGAGCTTGCGCTCGTCCTTGAAAACGATCTCCGCATGTTCTGTGAAAATACCTCCTTTGAGTTTCGTTCCGCCGAGGTCTAAGCCTATTACAGCCATAATTGTATTCTTTTAAAAGATAAGGTTAATGTTTTTATGAAAGCGTGGTAAATTTACGATTTTTCCGCCGACTTGAAAACAAAAACAGATAATCTTTAACGCTAAGAGTTACAAAAAAAATAATAGCGCAACACTCCCAGCTATTTAGTAATTTTGTATTTCCGTAACAACCGGCGGGATTCCCGCCAAACACTATGCCCGACACAAAAAATTCCCTCGAAATAACCCGCGGAAAGAACGACTGTTTCCTGATATGCGATTTTAGCGGCACCGATCCGGATTCCTATGAACAGTCGCTGGAGTTCCTCAAGGCCCAGAGATGGAACGCGGACATCTCCGTCATCCTGGGTTTCGAGATACCGGAAGGATACCAGCCGGGCGATTATTTTCGCCGGGTGGGTCTGATGCTGCGCCGCATCGAATTCAAGCACGTCATCTGTTTCGGCGCGGAAGTAACGTCCTACCGCTACGCATTTCCGAAATTGGCCCTGCTTTACAACCGGATGGAAGACGCGCAGGCCGATATCCCGAAATTCGATTTTCACAGCGAATCCGTCCTGATCAAAGCGCCCGCCGGGTTCTCCCCCCACCGGATCGAGGCCATCATGCAGCGCCGCGTACACGATACGGTACTGGAGGTCAACCTCAACGCCATCGAACACAACCTGGCCTACCTCCGCTCGAAAATGAACGAAGGGGTGCGCACCATGTGCATGGTAAAGGCCAAATCTTACGGGCTGGGCGACATCGAAATAGCCTCGGTACTCGAACAGAAAGGAGTGGATTATATGGGCGTAGCCTATGTGGACGAGGGCGTCAACCTGCGCCTGCGGGGCATAAAGACACCCATCATCGTGATGAATCCCGAACGCAGCAGCATCGCCACCCTGATAAAAAACCGGTTGGAACCTGAGATATACTCCCTGCGGGTGCTGGAACAATTCGCAGCCGAGCTCCAAAACTATTCTTTTCCCGAGCCTTATCCCATCCATATAAAGTTGGACACCGGCATGCACCGCCTGGGCTTTTCATCCAGCCAGATAAGCGGCCTGGCCGACACGCTGGCACAAATACCCACGGTACGTGTGGCATCCATATTCTCCCACCTGGTAGCCGCCGAAGACCCCCGGGAGGAACTGTTCACCCTGAGGCAGATCGGCCTTTTCGACAAGATGTCCACAGAACTTATCGAGCGCCTGGGTTACCGCCCGCTCCGCCATATCCTCAACACAGCCGGACTGGCCGCCTACGGGCAATATCAATACGATATGGTACGCCTGGGGCTGGGGCTGTACGGCTATTCCCCGTTCTATACCGAACAGAAAAAACTGGCCGGGTGCGCGCGCTTGCGCACGGTCATCTCCCAGATCCGGGAGCTCGAACCCGGGGAAACGGTGAGCTACAACCGCCGCTACCGGGTGCCGCACATTTCCCATATCGCCACTCTGCCTATCGGGTATGCCGACGGAATCAGCCGCCTGTGGGGCAACGGCAACGGATACGTGCAGATCGCCGGAATGAAAGCCCCTATCGTAGGTTCCATTTGTATGGACATGATGATGGTGGACGTAACAGGCATCCCTTGCCGCGAAGGCGACGACGTGGTGCTGATCGGCAGCGATTTTCCTACGGCCGGCGAAATCGCCGAAGCCACGGGAACGATCCCTTACGAAGTGCTGACCAACATCTCCGACCGGGTAAAACGTCTGTACAAACTGGATATCTGAGCCCATGCCCACCGGAAAACGGACGATAGAACTCCTTTCCCCCGCCAAAGACCTCGATACGGCGCTGGCCGCCATCGACCACGGCGCGGATGCCGTTTATATCGGCGGCCCGGATTTTTCGGCCCGCAAGGCCGCTGGAAACTCCGTAGAAGACATCGCTACTCTTTGTCAATATGCACACCGGTACCGGGCCCGCGTCTATATCACGCTCAATACCATCCTCCGCGATTCCGAACTTCCCGCCGCCCGGAAGCTCATCCAAGATCTCTACACAGCCGGAACCGATGCCCTGATCGTGCAGGATATGGGCATCCTCGAAATGAACTTGCCTCCCATAGAACTCCATGCCAGCACCCAGACCCACATCGATACCCCTGAAAAAGCGGACTTCCTGTGCCAATCCGGATTTTCCCGCGTGGTCGTGGCCCGCGAGCTAACAATAAACGAGATTACGGAAATATCAAAAAATACGGACGCTGAACTCGAAGCGTTCGTCCATGGTGCCCTGTGTGTAAGCTACAGTGGGCAATGCTACCTCAGCCAGGCATTCACCGGCCGCAGCGCCAACCGGGGTAACTGCGCCCAGATATGCCGCCTGCCGTTCGATATCTTCGACCCGGCCGGGAACTTGCTCCGCAAAAGCGCCCATATGCTTTCCCTGAAGGACATGAACCGGACGGACTCCCTGGAGGGCCTTATCGATGCCGGGGTGACCTCATTCAAGATTGAAGGACGGCTAAAGGACACTGCTTATGTAAAGAACGTCACCGCCTGGTACCGCCAGGCATTGGACGGCATCATCGCCCGGCGGGACGATCTCATGCGCCTTTCCGACGGAATCACCCGGACGACTTTCCGGGCCGACCCCTCCCGGAGTTTCAACCGGGGATTTACCGACTATCTGCTTTCCGCCCGGCGGACAGAAGACCCCTCCAACCCTGCGACCCCGAAATCCCTCGGGCAGTCCGTTGGAAAAGTGAAATCCGTGTCCCGCGACTGCCTGACGGCCGATAGTCCGGAGGTATTTTCCGCCGGGGACGGTTTTGTCCTCCTGCGCCCGGACGGCACTTCCGGCGGATTCAATATCAACCGGGCCGAGGGCAGCCGGCTGTTCCCTTTTAAAATGCCGGATGTTAGACCCGGCGACCTGCTTTTCCGCAATTCGGACGCCGCCTTTTCCCGGATGCTCTCCGCCAAAAGCGCTGAACGGAAAGTGACCGTGAACTTTCTCCTTTGTCAAACGCCAAAAGGTTACCGGCTGTCCGTTTCGGACGAAAGCGGATTCCAGACCCAAGCCGGTCTTCCTGCCGAACACGCCCCGGCAAAAACACCCCAGCGGGAGCGTATCGCCGGGATACTTTCCAAACTGGGCGGCATGGAATTCGAAGCCGGAACGATCACGATAGATCTCCCCGGCGAACCTTTCATTCCCATGTCCGCCGTGGCAGACCTTCGCCGCAGCGCTCTCGACAGCTTACGCAGCGTCCGCACCCAAAATATCCTTTCCCGCCGGAACATCCGCCCTACCGGTCATCCGCCCGTGCCCGCAAGCCTCGATACGGATTACCGGCTGAATGTATCCAACTATCTGGCGCGCCGTTTCTACGAGCAATGCGGTGTCAAATCCCCAGCCCCGGCCTTTGAACAGGTACAGGTTCCGGGTGCCCGCCTGGCTGTATGCCGGCATTGCCTGAAGTACAGCCTAGGGCTATGTCCCCGCTACGCCGGAAAAAACGGAGAAAACTTCCCGTACCTCGTATTGAAGAGCGGAGGCATCGCCCTGCGGGCCGAATTCGACTGCCGCCGCTGCCGGATGGAGCTTTTTAAAATCCTTTAACGTTCGGTTTTCCCGAAATACCGTAAATTGGCCTGTCGAAACCTTACAAATCCAAAAACATCGTCCATGAAGACCCGGATCATCGTCCTTTTGGCAGCCGCTGTCGTTTTCAGCAGCTGCGTATCCAAAAAACTGTACAACGAATTGGCCGCCCGCCATGCGGACGCCGTAGCCGAGAACGAAGCATTGGCCGGCGAGAACCAGAAAAACCTCTCCGAGGCCAACAAATACCGTTCCCTGTACGAAGACCTGGCCGCGCAGATGGAATCGGTCAAAAAACAGGCCGCGGCAGACAAAGCAGCCCTGGATGAACTGAAAAGACAGCACGCCGAAGCGCAGGAAGCCTATCAAAAGATGCTCCGGGGTAAAGAAGACCTGCTGGACGCCTCCTCCAAACAGTCCCGGGAATTCCTGGCCGAACTCCAAGCCAAACAGGACAGTATCGCCGCCCTCGAAGCGGAACTGGCTAAAAAGCAAGCCGACCTTCGCGCCCGCGAAACCCGCGTCGCCCAGTTGGAAGGTATGATCGCCCAGATACAGGACAAACTTTCCTCCATCAAGAACGATCTGATGAAAGCCTTGGTAGGTTACGAAGGAAAGGGCCTGACCATTTCCCAACGAGACGGCAAGATATACGTTTCGCTCGAAAACCGCCTCCTTTTCCCTTCGGGCAGCTGGCAGGTGAACAGCGAAGGGCGCCGCGCCATCGAGGAGATCACCAAAGTGCTCGTTTCCCAGCCCGATATCCGTATTATGATCGAAGGCCATACGGATAACGTGCCGTACCGCGGTTCGGGAGCCCTGAAAGACAACTGGGATCTGAGCGTGATGCGCGCCACATCCATCGTGAAACTCATCACCGACAACAAAGCCATCAATCCCCGCAACATCACCGCGGCCGGGCGCAGCGAATACGAACCGGTGCTGCCCAATACCAATGCGGACAACCGGGCCCGCAACCGCCGGACGGAGGTGATCATCACCCCGGATCTGTCCGTGATCGAGAAAATGCTCGACGAACTCCAGATCGACTGATCCGTTTTTCCTTACAAAAAAGCGCCGAATAAACATCCGGCGCTTTTTTATTATCCACTAACGCAGGAAAAAACCGGCATTTTAACCAAAAAAAACCTTGCTTTTTCGGAGTGAAGTACCTATCTTGTTCTCATTAAAAAACTACTGCTACCCTCACATGTGTGTACTTGAAGACCTGTACCGCCGTTACGGCGGAGAATCCCCTGAAGCGGAATTCCTGCGCCGGGGGAACGAAATGCTGGAGAAAGAAGACTACCACAAAGCCCTCGGGTATTTCGATGCCGCCGGGAACCATCCCCAGACGTCGGCCGAAGCCCTCGAAGGAAAACTCAAAGCCCTTTTTGCGCTCGAATCCTACGAGGATGCCGGCAAATGCATAGACCGGGCGTTATTCGATTTCCCGGGAAACACCGTCGCCTACAACTACAAGGCGTTGCTCCTGGCCCGCGAAGACCGGCTGGACGAAGCCATCGAATGTTTCGACCGTATCATCTCCATCACCCCTTCCGACGAGAACGCCTACCTGGCCAAAAGCGAACTCTTAGTAAAAAAAGGCGATTTCAAGAATGCCAGCCGGGTCGCGGAAGACCTTTTAGCCCGGCACCCGGAGTCCGAAGCAGCTAATTTTCAGGCGGCTAAAGCCTTTTTCGGGCTTAAAGAATACGACAAGGCCATCAACCTGTTCGGGAAAGTCGTCCGCATGAACCCGGGCAACGACAAGGCCGCCCTGGCACAAGACCGGTCGATCGAAAAATACCGACAGTCGGAAAAGAACGAACTGCGGCTGGCCCTCACCCTGCTGGACAACAAGATGTACGCCGATTCCCTGCGGCATTTCGCCAATATGCTCTCCCGCGGGGAAAACACCGCCGAAGTCCATTATTTCCTCGGGAAAGCCTATAAAGGAGTGGGAGACACCACCCGTATGATAGAATCCCTGGAACAGGCTTTTCGATTGGCCCCCCATTCTACCGCGCCTTACCTGGAGATCGGGGAGGAACTGATAGCCCAAGGCCGGAAAGACGAAGCAGCCGTTTATTTCGATAAAGTATTGGAAATAGACCCGGGAAACCGGCTGGCCAATATCCGCAAAGGCGAATACCTCCAGGACAGCGGGCAGAGTGCCGAGGCCGACGGGTATTTCGACCGCATCCTCGACAAAGACAACAAGGATGCCGAAGCCTACCTGCGCAAAGGTATCTCGGCGATGGACCGCTACCCTGCGGCTGGCAATCCGATGCTCTATTTCGACAAAGCGATGGAAGCCAACCCATCCTATGCCCTGCCGATGTATTACCGCGGACAGTTCCAGATACTTTCCGGGCAGAAAAAACGCTACGCCCTCGAATCGTTCAACAAAGCGGCATTCCTGGCGGCTATGTCCTCGGACAACGCCCTGCTCGAAAAATGCCGGCAAGCCATCAGCGAACTGGCTGTCAAATGCGACTGACGGTCATCCGGCATTTACTGACCAAGGCGAAGTATCCGATACTGTAAAGAATTTAATAAATCATACGCAATCTAATAAAAACTGCATATTATGATTCCGGTAATTTCTATTTATATCCTTGGGGTGATCTTTTTCATTTGGCTTATCTATCTGTTCATCAAGATGAGCAAAAGAGTAGACCGAATAGCGAAAGATTCCGTTTCTGCGGCTTTTTATATGGAAAAAGCTTTAGAATTCAATTACTCTTCCGATCAGGGAAAGAAATACCTTTCTATTGCGCTGTATTTCGTGAAACAGGGGAATATCGGAGCTATGCCCACAGCTGTTATATCGGGGTACAAACCGGGTGAGGACTATCCTGCATACCTGGAGAATTATATCAAGAAACTGCTTGAATAAAAGGCAAGACTGGTAGGAGGTTGTAACCTCCTCCCGGATTGCCGACAATCAGAAATAATCTTCGGATAAATAAACTCGTCCCCGGTACACATTCGGGAAACGCGATAAAGAGAACTCGCGCTCATTCAAGTGAAGTTCTTCTGTGGCGGGTTCAAGGATAATTTCACGATCAAACAATAACCGACCGAATCAATTGGTCACTTTTTCAGTTCACCGGGAATCCTACATACCGGGATAGGATTCATCTTATGGGCGTTGGCTGCATGGCGTGTCCGGTAAATCCGTATCACTTCCGCCTGGCGGCCGGTAAAATCTTTTTCCGAAAATCCTTCCTGCACTCTATCCATCGCCCATTCGAGTTCGGGATAGGTCGCGCCGATCTGCATGCTGTCGGTCTGGCCGTCATCGAACAGTCCGTCGGAAGGCTCCGCTTCCAATATGCTCTGCGGCACCCCCAGGTATCCGGCAAGTTCGTAAACCTGTGTTTTGGTCAGATCGCCGATAGGGCTCAGGTCCACACCGCCGTCCCCCCATTTGGTAAAAAATCCGATCCCGAAATCCTCGATTTTATTACCGGTACCCGCCACCAGATATCCGTTGACCGCGGCCGCCTGGTAAAGGGCTGTCATCCGCAGCCGGGCCCGGGTGTTGGCCAGCGCCAAATCGCACGTTTTCCGGTCGTTACTCCGGGGGAGGGCTTCCGCCAGCGTATCGAAAGATTTTGTGAGTTCCACGTTTTCTACCCGCACGTTCGGGTATTTCTTTGCCAGGAACGCACATTGCTCCTCGGCTCGGCCCACATGGCTGGCCGCCTGATGGATAGGCATCGTCAGACACAGCAAAGGCTCCGTCGTCCGGGCGCACAAAGCCGACACCAGCGCCGAATCCACGCCGCCGGATACCCCCACCACATATCCTTTCGCCCGGCTGTTCCGCAGGTAATCTTTCAGCCAGCCGACGATAAAATCCGCCGTTTCTTTCTCTTTCATAGGTTAATTTCGGATATTGACCCTGTAAAGTTACGCAAGGACACGGGATTTTCCGCTTTGCGGGAAAAATAAAATACCCTATATTGCCCCTCCAAATGAAAACTTCCATGGAAAAAAACAAGGAAAACATTTTTGCCTATACCTACTACGCCCGTCCGCAGGACATCCCCGCCGACGAACTGGAACTGATCCAGGCAGCTATCGCCGCCCGGGAAAATGCCTACGCCGCCTATTCCGACTTCCTGGTAGGGGCCGCCGTCCTACTGGAGGACGGTACCGTGGTCACAGGAAACAACCAGGAGAACGCCGCTTTTCCATCGAGCCTCTGCGCCGAGCGGGTAGCCGTTTATTACGCTTCCGCCGCGCATCCGGGCAAAAAAATCCGCCGCATCGCCATCTCCGGCGGGCGCCGCGGGCAGGAGAACAGCGAGCCGATCGCTCCTTGCGGAGCCTGCCGGCAGGCGATCCTCGAATACGCCCAAAAACAGGGAAGCCCCATAGAAATCACTTTTACAGGCACTTCTCCTGCCCCGGCCATCAAAGCGGCCGATATATCCGATCTTTTGCCGTTCAGTTTCGGCAAAGAAGATCTGCATCGATAACTCAAACAAAAACAGCCTCCTAAATATAGGGGGCTGTTTTTTATTCCGAGTTAAATTATTCTGTTTCACGCCGGACTGCCGATTCTGGTCAAATTCCGTCCGGGAAAATATAACGGAAGCCGAAAAAATTCTATGTCCCGATAAGTTTAACGGGAACGATCCTTTCTTTTCCGATTTAAAAACACGTTTTTTCTTTTACGGAAAAGATACACTACCGCATCCCACGGATAATAAAAAAGCATCCGGGGGCCCGCATACCGCATCACTTCTTTTATACGCTCCCGCATTTCGGGGTGGTAGCAATGTACGGGGCACGAAGAACAGTTCGGTTTCCCTTCACCGAAAGGACATTTCCCGAGCCGCTGCCAGGCGTATTCCTTCAGCTCCCGGCACGATGGGCAAAGTCCGTCCCGGCACCTATGATGCGCCCGGCAATACACGGAAATCATCCGGGCTACGACCCGCGCCTGATATCCGGTTTGCTCAACTTCACCCGCTCCCATCGTTTGCCTTTCCAATCCTTCTTTTTTCCAATATAAATCCGTTTACAAAAAATGCCGGGTTTTACACCGGCATTCTGTCCTATCTCTACGGCCCGGGGCCATAAAATTAAAGTTTTTCGACCAATACCCACTGGCCGCTCTCGATCATCGCTTCGGCCTGTTTGTATTTCAGTTCCTGGGTTTCCCCGTTGGAAATATTCTGGATCTTCACCCGGTCGTTCCGGCCGATCTTGGGCTGTTCGCGCACGAACGTACGGGGCCTTTCCGGTTCTTCGGCCCGGTTGGCTACGCCCCGGCTCACGTCGGGATCGCCAGTACCCTCTCCCCCGCGGCCTTCCTTGCCTACCACACGCTTCTGGCGCTGGGCGGCTTCCACCCGGTCCGGGTCGGGCGCGGGCAGATCGGCTTTGAACAGGAAGCTGACTACCTGCGCGTTCACACGCTTTATCATCGCTTGGAACAGGTCGTAAGCCTCGAACTTATAGATGAGTACCGGGTCTTTCTGCTCGTACACAGCGGCGCGGACGCTTTCCCGAAGGTCGTCCATATCGCGCAACTGTTGCTTCCACGCATCGTCCGTGATGGACAGCACGAGGTTCTTCTCAAAATCGAGTGCCACCTGGCGTCCCTGCGTGTTGTACGCTTTTTCCAGGTCTACCCCGATATGCATGGTCTTCACCCCGTCCGTAAACGGAACGCCGATCATCTTGTAGCGGTTGCCCTGCGTCTCGTATACGTTTTTGACGAACGGATAGATCGCGGCCGATATCTTTTCGATCTTCTGCTGGAACGCTTTGTAGATCACATCGAACAATGCTTCGGTGAGCTGATCCGCGTTCATGCCGGCGAACTGCTCCTCCGATACCGGATTGGGCACGGCAAAGGTATTCAGCACATTGTAATCAAATGCCTCGTACGTCCCGCCGTTCTTCTGTTCTTCGGCGATCACATAGCACGTATCGTGGATCATGTTGGCGATGTCCACCGACAGGCGCTCTCCGAAAAGGGCATGGCGGCGGCGGCGGTAGATCACCTCGCGTTGGGAATTCATCACGTTGTCGTATTCCAGCGTATTTTTACGCGAACCGAAATGGTTTTCCTCCACACGTTTCTGTGCTTTTTCGACCATTTTGGTAATACGCTTGTCCTGTATCACGTCACCCTCCTTGATGCCGAGGAACGCCATGATCTTGGCCAATTTGTCCGAAGCGAAAAGGCGCATCAGGTTGTCTTCGAGCGAAATATAGAACTGCGAGGTTCCCGGGTCGCCCTGACGTCCCGAACGCCCGCGCAGCTGCCTGTCTACGCGGCGGGAATCATGCCGCTCGGTGCCGATAATGGCCAAACCTCCGGCCTGTTTTACTTCCGCCGGAAGTTTGATGTCGGTACCACGGCCGGCCATGTTGGTCGCGATGGTCACCACACCCGGGCGGCCGGCCTCGGCCACGATCTCGGCCTCCTTCATGTGCATCTTGGCATTGAGTACATTGTGGGGGATCTTCCGCAGGTTGAGCTGGCGGCTAAGCAATTCGGACACCTCCACCGAAGTCGTACCTACCAGCACCGGCCGGCCGGCCTTGGACAGGCGTTCGATCTCGTCGATGATGGCGTTGTATTTTTCACGCTTGGTACGGTACAGCAAGTCTTCACAGTCGTCGCGCAGGATAGGACGGTTGGTCGGTATCTCCACCACGTCGAGCTTGTATATTTCCCAAAACTCGTTGGCCTCGGTCATCGCCGTACCGGTCATACCGGCAAGCTTGTGGTACATGCGGAAATAGTTCTGCAGGGTGACGGTCGCGTAGGTCTGTGTCGAATCCTCGATCTTCACGTTCTCCTTGGCTTCGAGCGCCTGGTGGAGACCGTCCGAATAACGGCGCCCGTCCATAATACGGCCGGTCTGCTCGTCCACGATCTTGATCGCCCCGTCCATCACTACGTATTCCACGTCTTTCTCGAACAGGGTATAGGCTTTCAGGAGCTGGTTGATACTGTGGATACGGCGGCTCTTGACGCTGAAATCGCGGTAAAGGTCTTCTTTGGCCTTGGCTTTTTCGGCCTCCGGTTTTCCGGAAGATTCTATCTCGGCAGTCGCAATGCCGATGTCCGGCATGATGAAGTAATTTTCGTCCTCGTTGTACCGGGAGAGGAACGCGATACCCTTGTCGGTAAGCTGTATGCTGTTGTGCCGCTCGTCGATGGTATAATAAAGCTCTTCGTCCACCACCGGCATCAGGCGGTTGTTGTCGCGCATATAGTAGTTTTCGGCTTCCTGCAAAAGGCGTTTGTTGTCCTCTTCGCTCAGGAACTTTATCAGGGCCCCGTTTTTCGGCGCACCCCGATACACCCGAAGCAGGAGTTTCGCCCCGCCTTCCTGGCGGTCGTCGTAGTCGCGGTTGCCTTCGGCCAGAAGTTTTTTAGCCTCGACGAATAGTTTATTGGTCAGGTTTCTTTGCTCGGCCACGATTCGTTCCACCTGGGGTTTCAGGTCGACGTATTCCTGACGGTCGTCGCCTCCTACTACCGGGCCGGAAATAATGAGCGGGGTACGGGCGTCGTCGATCAGCACCGAGTCCACCTCGTCCACGATCGCATAGTTGTGCTCCCGCTGTACGAGCTCCTCGGCTTCGCGGGCGCCGTTGTCACGCAGGTAGTCGAAGCCGAATTCGCTGTTGGTTCCATAGGTAATGTCCGCCAGATAGGCCTTACGGCGAGCCAGCGAGTTGGGCTCGTGATTGTCGATGCAATCCACGCTCAGGCCGTGGAACTGGAAGATCGGCCCCATCCACGCCGCGTCACGGCGGGAGAGGTAGTTGTTCACCGTCACCACATGCACTCCTTTGCCCGGCAGGGCGTTCAGGTAGATAGGCAGGGTGGCTACAAGGGTCTTACCCTCACCGGTAGCCATCTCGGCGATCTTTCCCTGGTGAAGCACCATGCCGCCGATCAACTGTACGTCATAGTGGACCATATCCCAGGTCACGGGTTTTCCGGCTGCATCCCAGGTATTGCTCCATAGGGCTTTCTCTCCGTTTATCGTGATGTTCGGATGGGTGGCGGAAAATTCCCGGTCGTACGGCAGGGCCGTCACTTCCAGCGACGGATTGTTCGCAAATCGGCGGGCGGTCTCCTTCACTACGGCAAAAGCCTCGGGAAGTATATCGTTCAGAATACCCTCCGTTATTTTATAAACCTCTTTCTTGAGTTCGTCGGCCTGGTTGAACAGCGCCTCTTTTTTCTCCAGGTTCTCATTCTCGGCCTCTGCCTCGGTTTCCAGGGAAGCGATTTCGGCTTCTTTATCGGCTACGGCATCGTGTATCTTCTGTTTGAACTCCTGTGTCTTGGCGCGAAGCTCGTCATTCGACAAGGCCTCTAGCCCTTCTCCGAAGGCGAGTGTCTTGTCTACCAGCGGCATTATCTGTTTGATATCCTTGGCGGATTTGTCGCCGAAGAATAGCTTCATTACGCTTTCTACAATACTCATGAATATGGTTTTTAATATTAAATTTAAATTCCGTTAATCCTAAGGCAAAGATAGAGATAAAAAAAAGCAGATTGAGAGCGCAACCTGCTTTTTTATGGCGAGGAGATAATTATTTGGTCTTGCCTTTACAATTCCTTAATATTCCTCTTCGTTCCACAGGAAATCGTCGTCCGTGGGGTAATCGGGCCACAATTCTTCCATCGATTCGTACATCTCTCCTTCGTCTTCCGCCGCCTGGAGATTTTCCACCACTTCGAGCGGGGCGCCGGTGCGGATCGCGTAGTCAATCAGTTCGTCTTTAGTGGCCGGCCAGGGAGCATCACTGAGATACTGCGCCAATTCAAGTGTCCAGTACATAGTTATTAGTATTTTAGGCGGCCTATTCCGCCGTTAAGAGGTGCAAAAATAATCTTTTTTCCCAGTTTTGCAAGGAAAACGCCCGATTATTTTGCTGCAATACTGTTAAAAGGAAATATAGTCTCAAAACCCTTGTGTTTGAGGTATTCAGGAGCATCTTTCCCCGTAGCCAGGAAAAAGTCGCCTCCCCATGCCCCGAGGCTCTTTACTACCCCGCCCCGATAATCGGGAAACAGTCTTTTCCCCACCGGTTGTAAATCCAGCAAATTCCCGACCAAGGCCTCATGGCGGACAATCAATTCTTCGAATTTTCCCAATTCCGCACAGGACAGCATTTCCCGGGTGATCCGTGTCGCCTGGTCCGCCGCTTCCCCGCGAATGTCCGCCGGGACGGCCCGATAGCGCTCCACGGCCTTGCGGGTATCCTGTTTCACGCCGCTGTATACGAAAAAAAGGGCGTCCGCGAACGGCGGGCGGTATTCGATCTCTTCCCATGAAGGGACCTTGTCTTTCAAAGCGTAAACGATCGCATTGCCGCGCCCGATCCCGGCACAAGCCACGTCGTACCCGCTGCCGGGCAATACTTCCCGCACCAGGACGAAAGGATCGACACCAGCCCAGCGGCCCAGGGTGTAAATAAGCGTGGAAGAACTTCCCAAGCCCCACGAGCGGTCGAATTCGGCCCGGATGGCCGCTTTATTTCCCGCCGGGGAAAAACCGGGATTATATTTAATGCAAACTTTCAGAAAGGAAGACAACAATTCGGCGACTTTTGCATCGGAGGATTCAAGGGCACCCCCTGCGGCATCGAACCGGCCGGAAAACCAGAGGCTCCCGTCCTTTTCACGGCTTTCCCACTCTAAAAAATCCCCGGAAATATTTTCCACCGACAGCCTTTGCCCGACGTCGAGCCCTAAAGCAAGCGCCTGGGCCCCGTCCAACACGAGGTATTCCCCGGACAGCAGCAGTTTTCCGCGCCCGAAGAACTCATTGGCCATCGTTCGGATATGTTTTGAGATGGAATTCCCGGCCGTCCCATTGGCCGTAAGTGTAGAAAGTGAGCCAGTCGCCCAGGTTGATATACCGCGCGCGCTCTTCCAAGCGCTTGTCGATAGCCAAGTGGCGGTGTCCGAATATGAAGTAATCGAAGTGTTCTTTTTTCAGCGTATCCGTACAGAACATATACAGCCATTCGCAGTCGTCGCCCAGATACGTATTTTCCGAACGGCCTGTCGCCGTGCGGGAACGCCGGGAAAAATAATCGGCCAGGCGGATAGCGAAATCCGGGTGCAGCAGGTGCGAAAACAGCCAGCGGGCAAAACGGTTCTTGAACAAGGCTTTCATCATCTTGAATTTCCGATCTTTCGGCCCTAAACCATCGCCGTGGCCCACGAAAAAACGTTTGCCCGAAATGTCGAACTCGCGGGGTTCATGGAACAGGACGACTCCCGTCTCCTCGACGAAATAATCCTTGGCCCACATATCGTGGTTACCGGAAAAATAATACACCGGGATCCCCGCATCGACGAATTCCGCGATCTTGGCCAGAATGCGCACATACCCTTTGGGCACTACTTTCTTCCATTCGTACCAGAAATCGAATACGTCCCCGCACAGCACCAGCACATGGCAGTCGGGGCGTATTTCGTCCATCCAACGGACGATGAGTTTTTCCTTTTCCCGGGTATGGAGAAATCCCCGCACACCCAAATGCATATCGGAAGCGAAATAGACGCTTTTACCTTCGGGCAGGGATATCTTTATCTTTTCCATCCTTTATTTTCCGTTATCGCAGGCATGCCACTCCGCATACGAGGTCGCCGTTTCATACAGCCGGAGGCTGTCCAGCGAAATACCGGCAGGAAGCTCTTCCATAATCTTTCCGGCGAAATCCGCCAGCAGCATCTCGCAGGTGGGCGGGAAATGGCACTCCACGATCTTCATGCCTACGCCTTTCCCGGCCAGCGAGCGGGAAATATCCCCCTGCGGCGATTCGGCGTACACCATAAAACTATGGTCCAACGGTTCGACGATACGGCGGTTCACGATGTCTTTAAGCACCGAAAAGTCCACCACCATCCCGTTCTTCGGATGGCCCGGAGTCTCCATCGGGGCGCCTTTGACCGTCACGAACAGACGGTAGGAATGGCCGTGTATATTGGAACATTCCCCATCGTAATTGTACAAGGCGTGGGCCGCCTCGAAACCGAATTCTTTTGTTACTCTTATGATAGCCATATAAAAATCCCGGCAACGCATTTCATGCCTCTGCCCGTGCAAATGTAATAAACTGTTTCCATTTAATAAAAGGCCGGGGCCGTCCGCATTTCCCGGCACAAAATATCAGTCAAAAGCCCTCCGGGACGTTAACCACGCGCTGCAAATCCGGGAAATAACGTTTCAGGCTGCTGCGGACGATCCCCCCGAGGGTGATCTCGCTCACCGGACAGGTTTCGCACACGCCCGTCAGGGATACCTCTATTTCCCGGCCGTCATCCGAAATACGCCGGAGTACGATATCGCCCCCGTCGCCGTTCAGTATGGCGCGCACGTCGTCCAGCGCCTTTTCGGCCAGCTCATACCGAGGGTCTTGGGGCTGTTTCACCGGTCACTGCTGTTCCACCTCGCTCTTTTGGGCGAATTCGGCCACTTTCCCGGCGATCTGTGCAAAAGCCTTGCCTATCGGGGTATTTGCTTCCAGGGCTGCCGGGCGCCCGGCATCGGACGCTTCCCGGATAGATTGTACCAACGGTATTTCCCCTAAAAACGGCACCTTGTAATCGGCTGCCAGCGCTTTGCCCCCTTCCCGTCCGAAAATATAGTATTTATTCTCCGGGAGTTCCGCCGGTGTGAAATAAGCCATATTCTCGATCAATCCTACGATCGGGACATTGATATTCTTGTTGAGGAACAGTTCGATACCGCGCCGCGCATCGTTCAGCGCCACGTTCTGGGGCGTAGTGACGATGATAGCCCCGGTGAGGGGCAGCGAGCCGGTAAGGGTCAGGTGCACGTCTCCCGTACCGGGAGGCATATCGATGAGCATGAAGTCCAATTCGCCCCACTGCGTCTCGAATATCATTTGCTGCAAGGCCTTGGTAGCCATCGCCCCGCGCCAGGCCATCGCCTGGTCGGGTTTGGCGAAGAAACCGATCGACTGCAATTTAATCCCATAGGCCTCTATGGGGGTCATCATATCTTTTCCATCCTGCTCTACAGCGGTAGGCATCGCATTTTCCACGTCGAACATAATAGGCATCGAAGGGCCGTATATATCGGCGTCGACCAGGCCTACTTTATAGCCGGCCCTGGACAGGGCGACGGCCAGATTGGCCGACACGGTGGATTTTCCCACGCCCCCTTTGCCCGAAGCGACGGCAATGATATGTTTCACCTGGGATATGGACGTTTCCACCGGGGCTACCGGGTCGTCCCCGGGCTTTTCACTGCCCACATTCACCGAGACCCCGGCCTGGGGATACAATTTCTCTATCAGGTATTTTATCTGATTTTCCACTTTGCGGCGCATATTCAGGGCCGGCGAAAAAATAACGGCTTCCACCTGCACTTTGCTGCCGTCCACCCGCACTTCGCGTATTCCTCCCATCGAAACGATGTCCTGCGAAGTGCCGGGCATGTTCACGGAGCGGAGGGACTCCACGATCTTCTCTTTATCGAATTCCATAATATAAAATTAAGTTAGATCACAAATCGAATACGGACTCCCGGCGCTGAAAGACCAGGTCTTTCATTTTGAGTCCGAACGCCATCATCAGGTACAGCACATACGAAACCCCGAGGGTGAAAAAAGCGCTGTATATCATGAACACCCGCATCGAGTTCGTGCGGATGGCCATGCGCGAAGTAACCCGCTTGCACACCCCGAACCCGTGGCGGGCGAGGTATTTACGTATTTTTTCCGTCATATGCTTCCTCCTTCTTTTTTAGGCATGTCAAAAATAATCAATATTTTCCATTAAAAATTTTTCCATAACATAATTAATCGTAATTTTGGCACAGCCTCCGACCGGAACCGGCCGAGGTGTTTTTTATCTATTTATTTATTTCTAAACAGTTTACATTGATGAAAATTTTTGCCGCAAAGCTTTCCCCGAACACGACTTCGGAATCTTTGCAAGCTCTTTTCGAGCAATTCGGAGAAGTTTCTTCTTCCAAAGTGATTATGGACCGTGAAACCGGCCGTTCAAAATGCTATGGCTTTATCGAGATGCCGGACGACGAACAGGCGCGTCAGGCCCTCGAATCGCTCAACGGGGTAGAGTACGAAGGCTCTACGATCGCTACCAAAGAAGCCGTTCCCCACGACGACTACAAGAAGTCCAACGGAGGTGGTTTCCAGCGCCGCGAAGGCGGGTTCCAGCGCCGTGAAGGCGGGTTCCAGCGCCGCGAAGGCGGTTACGGTCATCGCGACAGCGGTGGCGGCGGATTCCGTCCGCGCCGCGAAGGAGGAAGCAGCTACGGAAGCCGCGAAGGCGGGTTCCAACGCCGGGACAATTACTCCGATCGCTCTTCCGGCTACAATCGTGGCGGATACAATTCCCACGACGGTGGCGACCATTCATCCGAGAATAATTTCTAGACTTTCGTATAGAAATTAGCCCAAAACCAAGACCGCCCGTAAAACTCTGATTTTACGGGCGGTTTTTATTGATACCGGGGGGGGGGTTATAATTTCCGGGCCACTAGCGAGCGGGCCAGAGAAAGGTAATGTTCCCTGAACTCCCCGGAAAACGGCAGGCGGGATACACAATCCAACGCCTTTTCCGTATAACCTGCTATTGCCTCTTCCAACTCCTTATCCGCCCCGGCACGGACATACAAAGCCCGGACCGCTTCTATTTTATCGCCTTCGGTGGGGGTCGAAAAAACTTTTTTAAATTCCTCTTCCGGAGTTTTTTCCCGGGCAGTGATATAAAGAAATGTCTTTTTCCCCTCCAGGATATCCCCTCCGATACGCTTGCCGAACGTATCCTGATTGCCAAACGTATCCAGGTAATCATCCGTAAGCTGGAAGGCCAGCCCGATATTGATCCCGAAATCGTAGAGCGCTTCGAGATCTTCCTCCGAAGCCCCGGCCACGATCCCTCCTATTTTAAGGGCGCCGGCTATCAATACGGCCGTCTTGAGCCGGATCATCCCGATGTACTGTCCGAGGCTTACGCGGTCCTCTTTTTCATAATCCATATCGAGTTGCTGCCCTTCGCAGACCAACCGGGCTACATTGTTAAAAGCCAGCACGATCCGCCGGAAATCATCCCCCATGTAATTCTCGAACAATTCGTAAGCCTGTATCATCATCACATCGCCCGAGAGGATCGCTGTATTCTCGTCCCAGCGGCAATGCACGGTCTGGTGCCCGCGGCGCAGCGGAGCGCGGTCCATGATATCGTCGTGCACCAAGGAAAAATTGTGGAACACCTCTATCGCTAATGCGGCCGGAAGGGCCTTTTTCACCGGACATCCGAAGCTGTCGGCCGCCAGAAGCACCAAAGCCGGCCTTATGCGTTTACCCCCCAAGGAAAGAATGTAGCGCACAGGATCGTACAAATGGGGAGGCGAAGGATACTTTTGACTGAACTCCTCAAACGCCTCTTCCAGTATATCCGAATATCTGTTTACGAATTTTTCCATTTTCTTGCCTGTTATTTTTCCAGAATTTCACCCAACAAAGTCCCTTGAGTCGCACCCGTGATCCGGACATCGGCGAAATCGCCGACCTTATAATACCTTCCGGCATCGAACACCACGACCGTACCCTGGGAATTGCGGCCGAAAAGCCGGTTCTCATCTTTTTTACTGGTTCCCTCGCACAGCACCCGGCATACTTTGCCCAGATACGAATTGTTCCGCTCCAGCGAATGGCGGGCCTGCAAGGCGATTATTTCGTCCAGACGCCTTTGCTTTACCTCATCCGGCACATCGTCCGGATAATGGGCGGCCGCATACGTGCCGGGGCGCTCCGAATACTTGAACATATACCCGAAATCGTATTTCACGTATTCCATCAGGGAAAGAGTAGATAGATGGTCTTCCTCCGTTTCCGTCGGGTAACCGGCTATTATATCCATCGTAATACCGCAATCGGGTATCCGGGCGCGGATACGGTCGATCAGGGCAATGTATTCCTCCCGTGTATAGCCCCGGCGCATATGCCGAAGCACCCGGGTCGACCCGCTTTGGAACGGCAGGTGCAGGTACCGGCAGATATTCCCGTGCCCGGCAATGGCATCCAACACATCGTCCGTCATATCGTGGGGATTGGACGTGCAGAAACGGATTCGCATCTGCGGGAATGTTTCTGCCACCAGGGTCAAAAGGCCGGAAAAACGGACGGCGTTTTTTTTGTCATCTTCGGGTGCTTTATCAAAATCTTTTTTCGCGCCGCCGCCGTACCACAAGTAGGAATCGATATTCTGCCCCAGCAAGGTCACCTCCCGGCAGCCTTCGGCTTCCAACGCCCGTATTTCTTCCAGTACGGACTCCGGGTTCCGGCTCCGCTCGCGACCCCGGGTATAAGGAACCACACAATAGGTACACATATTGTCGCAGCCACGCATCACCGATACGAACGCCGTGACCGGGACTTCCGACAGCCGGACGGGCGATACCCCATCATAGGTTTCTTCGAGCGAAAGACGGACGTTCACCGCCGGGCGCCGGGCAAGCGCCTCCTCCACCAGGCGGGGCAGGTCGCGGTAAGCATCCGGGCCGGCGACCAGGTCGACCATCTGTTCCTCTTCGAGCAGGCGCTCTTTCAGGCGCTCGGCCATGCAACCCAACACACCTATCACCAAATGAGGCCGGTAACGTTTGAGATGCGTCAGGTTGGATAGTTTGTTACGCACGGTCTGTTCGGCTTTTTCCCGCACGGAGCAGGTATTGACCAATATCAGATCCGCCGCTTTCAGATCGCCGGTCAGCGTATAGCCCGCTGTGGCGAGAATACCGGCCACCACTTCGCTGTCCGCCACATTCATCTGGCAGCCGTAAGTCTCTATGAAAAGGTTTTTTTGTTCGTCCCGTTTCGGCATTCCACTATCTTCTGTTTTTATAGCCGCCGTATGCGGCTTTGCAAAAATAGTCCATTTTCCCCATTCTTCCATTACGGCGGCAGAACATGTTCCGGCCTCCACAAAAAAAGCGGCTACTTTCGCAGCCGCTTTTTTATCCGATTCCCCATACGGGATCAATAATCGAACAGCGTTTTAAAAGCATCGGCATTATCGATCTTATAAACCCCCTGTCCGACCGCATCGAAACTTTTCTGGCTGTCGTCGCGGTACATACTGCTGAAAGTCCCGGTATACTCGCCTTTGAGCCAGCGGCCGAAATCGGGATACACCTGGTCGACGTTCACGGTCTCCCGCGGGTAGTTGAACCAATCCTTGCCTGCGACACCCACGCCCGGCTCGTTATAATGGTAGCCGGTGTTGGTCACCACGATCCCGTAGGGACGGTTGTCCGCATCCACCATATTGGCGGTATAGGCCGTAGAAACGGCGTTGAGCCGCGTATTGCCGTCTACGACGATGAACCAGTTGACCGAAACAGCCTTGCCGCCTCCCTTAGGGTAGAATATACTTTTGTTGATGTAGGCATAATTAGCAGACTCGAAGTTCTTGGTCAGGGTATTGAGCATTCCTTCGCGGCCCTGGAAAAGATCCCGGCGGCAGTCGTCGGTCACTATCTGACTGGAAACGAGCTCGTCGCCATAATACACATCGTACCCCAGCCCGATCTTTTTCGTACTGCCCAAGGCCACCGGATGGATACCTACAGCCAGCACCCGCTTGCCTTTTTCCCAATTGGAATTGCGGCTGTCGTACCGCACATGGATGACCAGGTCGTTGTAATCGTAATCGCCCTTGCGCGAATCCTCGAAAGCCACCACCTGGAAAAGTTTCATAGTTCCCAGTCCGACACCCAGTTCGTTAAAATCTTTCTCTGTCAGATATTCCACACGCACCGCCCCCGAAGAGGCACGCGTTACACATTCTTTCGGAAGGAGAATGGTCATCGGTTCATCGGCTGCAGCGACGATTTCATTTCCGGCATAGACGACCGATACTTTTCCCGGCTGGATCGGGACAGTGTACTCCCGGGTGGAAACGACATTTTTGAGATCTATTTTTTCCCCGTCACCGGCGGGCCCCACTGCCTTGTTACAGGAAATAAAACTTGCCGAACCCATCATAATGATGATGATCGCGATTTTTGACATCGTATTTTTCATGCGGATAATATTTGTGCACCCGAAAAAAGGTTCGTTTTAAAATTAGAGACCGGAAAAACGGAAGAAGAAAAATAAGAACGTCCTGCGAATACCTCTTCAAAAGAAAGCGGTGAAGTTGAAAGACTTCGCTATCCAAAATAACGGAAAATTTTATTGAAAACTTGCATGAAAAAAACACTCTTTTTCTCCGTCCTCCTGTTGGGAGCCGGAGCTTGTGTGAAGAACACAGTCCCGGAAGGATCCAAGGCCGATCTCGAAGCCATCGAAACACTGGCCGATTATGAAGTCCCCACACGTGTCGGAATGGCAACGATCGTGACCCTGGGCGATGATACGCTGGCGGTGACGACACAGGCCGTCACGGCAAAAGTCCCCCGCTACGCAAAGGAGCAGGGCCTGCTCGATGTGACGTATTCCGATGAGGAGGTTTACATGGAGCATGCCTCCATGAATTACTGGCAATATCTGGCATTCGAAGATACCCGCTCGGCAGACTACGACTACAACGATATCGTGTTCCATGTAAGGTTGCGTAACGACAAAGCGTATGGGCAGAATATCTGGAACAACAGTATCGACATCCAGCCGGTGGCACTGGGCAGTTCCACTCCGATCAAGATAGGTATCCTCTATGCGGAAACGGCAGGAGGAGCCCTGATATCCAAAATCCTGGTGGAAGACGCCCGCAAGGAGCTCTTTAACGGCGATCCGCGTTTCCCGATCAATACCGATCCGAACAAGGAGATCAAGCAGGTAAGCCGCAAACTTACCAACTTCTTCCGCAATACGACACCCATTCCGCTTCGCGTGGTGTGGTTTATCGAAGCGAACGGCGTCCGCCTGTATGCCGCCACATCGCAGGTGGATGATAAATCCCTGGAAATGGTGAGCAAGGACGGGTTGCCTTATGGTATATCGCTTACCCAGAAATGGGAGTATCCTATCGAAAAAGCTTCTATCGACAAAACCTATCCCGGATTCCGGGAATGGGTGAAGACCGGGAACGAATCGAAACTGCTTTCCGGGAAGAACGACCAATATGCGTTCCCGGCCTGCCGCCCCGTTCCCGGGGTGGACGGTAGTTTGTGGGATTACGACAAATGATCGGCCTTAGCCGGTAAAAAACAGAACAGGCGGCGGTGAGCCGCCTGTTTCTTTTTTCCACAGGAATGAAAGCCGGATCGTTCGGCTTTTTTTCTTTTGTATCCGCAGGCTTATCACTACATTTGTGTCCGTAATATTTCCTTGTTTAAAAACCGTAAAACACGATACATACGCTATGGACCCATTCGATTTTTCCGCACGCCAGATAGGCCCTGATGAGAAAGAAACCCGGCAAATGCTCGAAGCCGTAGGCGCGGCGAGCCTGGCCGAACTGATCGACCAGACTGTTCCGGCGCAGATCCGGCTGACCGAGCCGCTCAAACTGCCCCAGGCCCTGACCGAAGCCCAGTACCAGGCCCATTTCCACGAACTGGCTTCGCTCAACAAGCCGTTTAAGAGCTATATCGGATTGGGGTACTATTCGGTGCCCATGGTGCCGGTCGTCCAGCGGAACGTGTTCGAAAACCCTTCGTGGTATACCTCCTATACGCCTTACCAGGCGGAGATATCCCAAGGCCGCCTGGAAGCGCTGATGAATTTCCAAACGATGGTCTCGTCCCTTACCGGGCTGCCGATAGCCAATGCTTCGCTGCTGGACGAAGGCACGGCCGCCGCCGAAGCGATGCTCATGCTGTACCATGCCCGCAGCCGGGAACAGAAAAAAAACGAAGTCCTGAAATTCTTCGTGTCCGATAAATTGTTTCCCCAGACGGTGGATGTGCTGAAAACGCGGGCTGAACCGCTGGGCATAAAACTGGAGGAAGGGGATGAATTTTCGTTCGAGCCGGATGGGTCGTTCTTTGGAATGATCCTCCAGTATCCCACGGCTACCGGCGCGGTGGAAGATTACCGTGAACTGGTAGAAAAAGCCCACGCAGCGGGGATGAGAGTGGTCGTAGCGGCCGATATCCTTTCGCTGGCCCTGTTGACCCCTCCCGGGGAATGGGGGGCGGACGTAGCGGTGGGCTCGACCCAGCGTTTCGGCATTCCGATGGGCTTCGGCGGCCCTTCGGCGGCCTATTTTGCCACCAAAGAAGACTTCAAACGCGAACTGCCCGGGCGTATCATAGGCCTTTCGGTGGATAAGGGCGGGCGTCCGGCCCTTCGGATGGCCCTCCAGATGCGCGAACAGCATATCAAGCGCGAAAAGGCGACTTCCAATATTTGTACCGCGTCGGTGCTGATGGCGGTGATGGCCGGTATGTACGCCGTATACTACGGGCCTGAAGGCATCCGGGAAATGGCCGCGCACACGCATACGATGGCCGTGACCCTGGGCGACATCCTGTCGAAACTGGGATACGAACAGCTGAACCCGTATTTCTTCGATACTATACTGCTGCACACCGGGACCGATACCGAGCGCATCCGGGAGATCGCCGAAGGCGAAAGCATCAACTTCCTGTATGTGGATGACGATAAAGTTGGGATCGCTCTGTCCCAATACACAACGATGGAGCAGTTGAACCATATCGTATATGTGTTCGCCGCCGCCAAAGAAGTGTTCCGCGATCCGGAAACGGAACTGTCGAAAGAAACGAAAGTACAGGCTGGTCTGCTCCGTCAGAGCCCGATCCTGACGCAGAAGATATTTTCCCGGTACCACAGCGAGACGCAGATGATGCGCTATATCAAATCGTTGGAACGCAAGGACATTTCCCTGACGCATTCGATGATCCCGTTGGGCTCGTGCACGATGAAACTGAACGCGGCTTTCGAGATGATACAGCTTTCGCATCCGTTGTGGGGCGACGTACATCCTTTTGCGCCGGAGGAACAGACCGAGGGTTACCGTACGATGCTCTCCCGCCTGGAGGCTTTCCTTTCCGAGATCACGGGAATGGCCGCCACTTCGCTCCAGCCGCTTTCGGGCGCTTCGGGCGAATATGCAGGCTTGCGCGTGATCCAGGAGTACCAGAAAGACAAGGGCGAAGGACACCGCAATGTGTGCCTGATCCCGGCTTCGGCCCACGGCACCAATCCGGCTTCGGCGGCGATGGCCGGTTACCAGATCGTCACGATCCGTTCCAACGAGGACGGCACGATCGATGTGGACGACCTGCGCGCCCGGGCGGAAGAATACAAGGACCGCCTGTCCTGCGTGATGATCACCTATCCGTCCACGTACGGCATTTTCGAAAGCACGGTGCCCGAAATTGTGGATATCATCCACGACAACGGAGGCCAGGTATATATGGACGGCGCCAATATGAACGCCCAGGTGGGCCTTACCTCTCCCGGTTACATCGGTGCGGACGTATGCCACCTGAACTTGCACAAGACGTTCGCCATGCCGCACGGCGGCGGCGGCCCGGGCGTGGGCTCGATTAGTGTGAAAGGCCATCTGGCCCCCTTCCTTCCTGGAAACCCGATCGTACAGGCGGGAGGAGAGAAGGGCTGCACGGCGGCATCTTCCGCTCCGTGGGGTTCGGCCCTGATTGACGCGATCTCGTATGGGTATATTCTGGCCCTGGGGGCAAAAGGCCTGACGAAAGTGACGCAATACGCCATTCTGAACGCCAACTACCTCAAGGCGCGTTTGGAAAAGCATTTCGATATCCTCTATAGCGGCGCGAACGGCCGCGCGGCCCACGAACTTATCGTGGATTTCCGCCCGATCAAGGAGAAATACGGCATTTCGGCCGGCGATGTGTCCAAGCGCCTGATGGATTATGGCTTCCATGCGCCTACCGTTTCGTTCCCGGTACACGACACGCTGATGGTGGAACCGACCGAGAGCGAATCGAAAGAGGAACTCGACCGTTTTGCCGACGCTTTGATCCATATCCTGGAAGAAATAAAGGAGATAAAGGATCCGCAGGATAACCTGTTGGTGAACGCTCCCCATCCTCTGTACGTGGTAACGGCGGACGAATGGGTGCGCCCTTATACGCGTTCCCAGGCGGCTTACCCGCTGGATTGGATCGCGGAGAACAAATACTTTACCCCCGTGCAGCGCGTGGACGACGGTTACGGCGACCGTAACCTGGTGTGCGCCTGGCCGGAATAAGGTAAAATCCGGATCGTATTCTTAACAGCGGGCGCCGATAGACGCCCGCTGTGCTTTTGTGGGTATTCCAGAGGCTGTTTTTGGTGAAACCCCTTGTTTACTAATAAAATAACAGAAGTTTTTCTTGCTTTTTTTGTACGCACATCCGTATATTTGCGGTATAAATCGTTCGTTTTAAAAACGGAGGTTGGAGAGACGGACGGAGAAAATAAAAGTGACCCGCCAATACTGTAACGAAAGGAAAACGGCAGAGTGAAAACCCCTGCCATTCGTTATGAAATTAACGAACGATTTATAACCAAGGATATTGCGCCTACCGCACCAGACGTAGGTTTTTTAGAAAAAACAAAGCCGAATAACACTCTCTGTATTATTTGGTTAAAAAATTTGTCGGTTTACAAACCCTTATTATCTTTGCGGTATAAATCGTTCATTTTTTCAGGCATACACCCGGGTTTTCTGCCATTTTCTTATTCTTGTCCCGGCAAAAATTTCTCCTATGCCAAGCATCCCGCGCGATTAATGAAAGGACATCCGCCGGAAATCCCGGCAAAATCTCTACATTTGCATCTTCGTGGCATTCATAAAGCCTGCCGAAAATGTCCAGACGCCATCCCAAAGACCTCATCCTGCCCCAACTGGCCGTTACCGACGCCGCAGCACGGGGAAAATCCGTCGCCCATAGCGCAGACGGACGCGCCGTACTGATAGAAGGCGCCGTTCCGGGAGATGTGGTCGATGTACAGGTGACCAAAAAAACCGCGCGGTATTACGAAGGCCGGGCGCTGAATTTCCTCGAGCTCTCCGACAAACGCACCGCCCCTCTCTGTCCCCACTTCGGGATATGCGGTGGCTGCCGCTGGCAGAATATGCAGTACCGCTGGCAGCTTTACTACAAACAAAACGAAGTAGAAAATAACCTGCGCCGCATCGGCGGGGTGGAATTGCCCGACACCAGCCCTATCCTGGGCTGTGAAAATGAATATTTTTACCGCAACAAGCTGGAATTCTCTTTCTCCGACCGCCGCTGGTACACCCGCGAGGAACTCGACGGCCTGGGAGAGATCGACACCTACGAACCCGCCCTGGGATTCCACATACAGGGCCGTTGGGACAAGGTGCTGGACATCGAGAAATGCCTCTTGCAGCCCGATCCTTCCAACGCCATCCGGGATGAGTTGAAACGCTATGCGGTGGAAAAGGAGCTCGAATTTTTCAATCCGAAAGAAAATACGGGATTCCTGCGTACTATCATGATCCGCACTTCGGCCACTACTGGGCAGGTTATGTTGCTGGTGCAGTTCTACCGGGAAGACATCCCGGCCCGGGAAGCCCTGTTGGAGCATATGCATCAGGCTTTCCCCCGGATCACTTCGCTGCTCTACGCCATCAATCCCAAAGTGAACGACTCGGTTTACGACCTGGACATCAAAACGTTTTACGGGGACGACCATATCACGGAAGAAATGGAAGGACTGGTGTTCAAGATAGGCCCGAAATCTTTCTTCCAGACCAATTCTTTACAAGCCCTGCGTCTGTACCAAGTCGTGCGGGATTTTGCCGGTCTCACCGGACAAGAGACCGTCTACGACCTCTACACCGGGACAGGAACTATCTCGCAGTTCGTCAGCCGGCAAGCAAAAAAGGTGATCGGCGTGGAATCCGTTCCCGAAGCTATCGACGCCGCCCGGAAGAACGCCGCCCGCAACGGTATCGGCAACTGCGAATACTTGGTGGGCGACATGAAAGACGTCTTCGACGACAGTTTCGTGGCGCGTTACGGACAGCCCGACGTAGTGATTACCGACCCTCCCCGCGACGGGATGCACAAAGACGTAGTCGCGCAGCTGCTCAAGCTTGCCCCGCCGCGCATCGTGTACGTAAGCTGCAATCCGGCCACTCAGGCGCGCGACCTGGCCCTGATGGACAGCGCATACCGGGTGGAAAAAATTCAACCGGTGGACATGTTCCCCCAAACGTTCCATGTGGAAAATATCGTACTTTTGTCCCGGAGAGGAGCCCGTTCTCCGGAAAAATAAACAGATGATGAGATATATAAAGTTCTTTTCCTGTTCGCTGGTAATTGCCGCCGCCCTGTTGGCATGGGGCTGCGAAAAGGACGACATCTGTCCCGAAAATTCCCCCAAAACACCCACCGCGCGGATACTTTTTGTTCAGGACAACCAGGGGCTCACCGAAAAGTACGAACAGACCGGCTTGCATTTTTACGGACTGGAAGGAAAAGTGCGCAAAGAAGAGATCAGCCTGAACGAAAAAGACACCCTGATAAATCTCCCGATCGATTTTGAATCTACCCGTTCGCGCTACCTGATAGAAAAGGAAGGAACGACAGATACATTGACACTGGATTATACACCCGAACTGCAATTCGTTTCCAAGGCCTGCGGATTCCGTTTTACCTTCTCACAGGTAACGGTAGACTGTACCCTGGAAGGCCCTGTGCTGGAAATGGTGCCGGACATCGAATCCTCCCCGGCCGACGGGGAACTGTACGATTACCGACAGGTAACGGCCAAACTGTATTTCAACGCCGAAGAAGAATAGCCGCCGCCGTATGACCCGATCCAAAACCTCCCTCCGCTTTATCCTGGCTATCACGACACTCGCATGTTTTTCCAGTGTCTCGCACGGGCAAAACACCCCGGACACACTGCATACAGAAACATTACAGCCTGCCCCGGATTCCATCCCTGCCGTTCAAAAAACGGTTCGGGATTCTATCGCCGCCCCAATCGCCGAAACGGCTGCACCGGGGCCGTTGGAAAAAGCAGACAGTTTAACCGTATTCCCGGAGATCGACTCCCAGCTTTTCACCGCCGGGCACATAGTGGATACAACCAAAGCATTGGTAACCGATACACTGGATCTGGCAAAAAAAGAACCGGCCCGCCGGGATACTTTGATAGAAGTGGAGCACGCTATTCGTTTCGGAATCGATCTGGCCGCCCCTGTGCTCCCTCTGATAAGCGGAAAGAACAATGACAACGGCTGGATGGTCATGGCGGATTACCGTCTGCGCCCCAAACTCTACGGCGCACTCGATTTCGGCCACGCAAAACGCGGACTGAACTTCACTTCCATGCGTACCGACGTGGACGGATGGTATGCAAGGGCCGGCATTTATTACGCCCTGATCCAAAACATGCTTTCCCCGGGCGATAAAAAGGGCGACAGCGATATGCTGTTCACCGGGATCAAAATCGGATATAGTAAATATAACCGCCATATATACGATTCTTCCATACAAGGCGGTTATTGGGGTAACGACTACTCGATAGACATAAAGGACAATCCGTCTGCCATGTGGCTGGATTTGTCCATTGGGATCATGGTCCGCCTGTTCAAAAGCAATTTTTATTTGTCGATGCAAGGCGGATACGACGTGATCCTGTCCAGCAGCGACAATTCGGGGATCGGCGCGCTGGTAGTGCCGGGATTAGGCCAAGTCTACAATAAATCGACTGCCTTTTCCTTTTCCTACGCCCTTTCCTACCGCATACCCCTGTACAAGCGAATTCACAAGGTGCGCATCAAGCAGAAACGGGAAACCGAGAATGAACGCCGCCTGAAAGAGCTCGAGGCTAAGAAAAAAGAACCCATGACCCCGGCGTTCACTCCTTCCGAGTTACTGGAAGAATAAGATCGCCTTTATCCCCATAATTGTAAACGCCGATCAATTCGACCGTATTTTTCACGCCCAGTTTATGGAAAAGACGGTTTTTGTAAGTGCTGACCGTCTTTTCGTTGATCTTCAAAAGGTCGGCGGTCTCGGCTAGGGAGAGTCCTTCCAAAATTCCGGTAAGCACATCCAATTCCCGCTGCGAAAGCTTTCTCACGCGGCCTATTATACGCGATTGCATCGGATCACGGCGGCTCTCGGCCACGCTTTTTACCACCGACACCAATTCCGAATAGCTGCTGGAGGCCGGAATTACCGCCGCCGCACCGTGCCGTGCCGCCAGATAATCAAACAGCGCGCTATTCCCCCCCATGCAATAAAATACAGACTTTATCTGCGGGAAGGCACTCTTCATCTGCCGTAAGGCATATACTCCCGTGCAATCCGACAAGCGGTCGGATGTTAGAAAAATTTCTATTTCATTTTTCAAAAAATAATCCCTCGCCGAGGCGAAATCACAGGACGTCCCGACTACGGAAAAATCTCCGAATTTTTCTAAAATATCCGTCAATGCCGTACAAACAAGCTTTTGCGGGTGTGCAATAAAAATCTTTATCATTTGCTTTTCCTCAATTTTATTTTGTTATTAATTCGTACAAAAATATTTATTCTATTCGTAATAGAAATTTTTCTAATCATAATTTTTGCTCAAATAAAAGTTAAATATGTAATCGAATGCCTGTATTAACAACTTTGTTTGAAATCCTTTTGAAACGCGTCCGTTTTTTCAGAAAAAACGCATCGAAACTTTTACTCATCCTCGTACATCTCCATCAAGGAACTTTCGCCCAATGGGGCCGCAGTATTTTTTTGCCGGGTTCATGGAAAATGATTACATTTGCATGCAATTATAACCGCTAAACCCATAATTGCACATGCCAAACTCCAGCGACAAAATAGTAGGCCTGGGACTTACCTACGATGACGTTTTGCTCGTTCCCGCCTATTCCTCGGTCATTCCCAAGGACGTATCCATCCGGAGCCGTTTTTCCCGCCACATTACCCTTAACACACCGGTAGTATCCGCTGCCATGGACACCGTCACGGAAGCCGCTATGGCTATTGCCATGGCCCAGGACGGAGGCATCGGCGTGATCCACAAGAACATGAGCCCGCAGGAGCAGGCACGCCATATCACGGCTGTCAAACGCGAGGAAAGCGGCATGATCCTGAATCCCATCATGCTCCATCCGGACGCCACGGTAGCCGACGCGAAAAAATGTATGCACGATTATTCGATCGGCGGCATCCCGATCGTGGATGCAAATAAAAAACTCATCGGCATTGTGACTAACCGCGACCTGCGGTTTGAAAAAGAGGCGGACAAGCTCCTTTCGCTCATTATGAGCACCCAGCTGATCACCTGCCCGATCGGCACCACACTGGATCAGGCGGAAGAAATCCTTCAGAAACACAAGATCGAAAAACTTCCTGTGGTCGACGGAAACGGCATCCTCCACGGACTGATCACCTTCCGGGACATCACCAAGGTAAAGACTCACCCGAACGCCAATAAAGACCAATACGGACGCCTCCGGGTAGCGGCAGCCATCGGGGTGGGCAAAGAAAACATCACTCGCGCCCGCCTGCTGGTAGAGGCCGGCGTGGATGCGCTGGTCATCGATACCGCGCACGGGCATTCGATCAATGTAGTGGACATCCTGCGCAACGTGAAAAAAGAATTCCCGCATATAGATGTAGTGGTAGGCAATATCGCTCC
>CAUHQV010000001.1 GCA_959608625.1 uncultured Flavobacteriales bacterium | reverse complement strand
ACCCCGATCGGCATCGAGATCACGCGCTCGGTCAACGGAATAGAAGGGATCACGATACTGGCTATTATTCTTTCGGGGATATTCGGCGCGCTGATCGCCCCGTCGGTATTCAAATGGACGGGTATCAAAAGCCCCGTCGCCCAAGGCATCAGCCTGGGCTCCGCCTCCCATGCGATCGGCACGTCGAAAGCCATTGAAATAGGAGAACAGCAAGGCGCTATCAGCGGTCTGACGATCGGTATTGCGGGCATCACCACGGTTGTGATTGTGTCGATTATGAACTACTTCCTGTGGGACTGATCCTTCTGTCAAAAAATAAAAGCGGCCCGGGTATACCCGGGCCGCTTTCGTATGATACGAGGTATCTGTTTATAATTTTTCGGCGAGCGCATCCACCTGCTCGGCATTGAGGGCCGTACCGATGAATTTCCCGTCTTTATCGATGAAAAATACGCGCGGCGAATAAGCGGCCATCTTCTGGGCGAATTCCGCATCGCCCTTTGCAATCTTAAAGCCGTCTAAACCTTTCTCCTTGGCATATTCCGCTATTTTAGTCGGCTCGTCGTTATTCACATACAAAAGCACGACCACGACATCCACTCCTTTTTCTTTGACTTTCTTAAGCGCCGGATAAATGGTTTCGTTATTTTCCAGTTGGTTTACCGTCACATAAAACGCAGATGTCTGGCCTTTCACCGTATTCTCCGTGGTAATAGAATCCCCTTTAGACAACAGGTTTTCCAAAGAAATATGAGGCGCTTCGGCTCCGCGGGCCAGGCGGATTACGTTTTCCTGGATATAATTATTAAAATTTCCCAGTCTGAAATCCTGTTTGACGCGATCGGGAACTTTTCGGTAATAGTCTGCGAAATCGTCCGGGTTGATATAGCCCAACCAATTGGAAACCACGATAAAAGACAATACGTCATCCGGGTGTTGGTTGATCTTTTCGAGGACTTCCGCAGAATAATCCCGGCGCATTTGCTGTACTTCGTCGGATATTTTTTTCATCGTTGCGGTATCGTTGGCCGCCTGAGCATTGTTAAAAGCAGTTACCCTGTCTTTTATAAAGAGCCTCATGCGGTCTTCGTCGGCATTGAAAGAATTGTAATAATCCATGGCGGGAGAACCCTTCACGTCAAGACTGTCCAATTTGGCAAAGTCCCCGTTGATCTTGATATTGGAATTATCCATGTAAACCCTTATTTCTCCGGCCATATTCTGGAAAGTAATCGTACGGAAGTCGTTATTTTCCATTTTACCGGTGAATTTGAACTTGCCGTTTTCCACTTTAGCCGTATCCAGGAAAAAATACTCGCCGTTCTGGGAGTCCGCGCACAGATAAGCCTCCTGATCTTCAAGGTTTTTCAGGTTTGCCGTAATGGTAAATTTGTCGCTGTTGCAGCCTGTGACCATAAAAAGGGCCAGACATGCCAAAATAAGTGATTTCAATTGAGTTTTCATTATTCGGAAATATTTGTTGTCTTTTTTTAATGGTTATTTTTAGCCAGGTAATCGAGGATCTTCGCCAGGTCTTCCGGGGAAATATACCGGGCCAGGATCGTTCCATCCCGGCCGATCAGCACTCCGGCCGGAAGGGTGCCGGTAAGGGCGAATTTATTCACCAGCTCGCTCTTTACACCCCGGCCATCCCGCACTTCGGTCCAGGGCAGATTCAGCGAATAAATATCGTATCCGTATTCTTCGTCGCTCCCGCCGATGCAAGAAGACAAAACCTCCAGCCCTTTATCGTGCCATTTTTCATGCACCTGTTTCAAGGCGGACATATAATCGATATTCTGCTGGTTTCCTGCGGTCCATACCACTACGAACAGGTTCTTCCCGGCAAAAGTTTTCGGGTCGTACACGACGGAATCCTTGGCCAGTTTGAAATCGGGAACGGCGCTTCCCACGAGCGTATTTTTCGCATTGCAAACGAACTCTGAAAATTCTTTCCCATATCTGGAATTCATTACCTCCGGCGATAACTTGGCCGCGATCGTGTCCAAAAGCGGGGAGTATCCTTTATTCAAAAACGTATAGGCCAACAACGGCGAGAGATAGCTATCGGGGTGGGATACCGCAAAATTGGCTACGAACTGCAACTGCCGGCGTTCGAGCGACTCGTACATCGACGTGTATACGGCCACAGAATCCCTGTCGCCGTCTACGGCACTGGATCGAAGAATGTCCAGATAGATATCGTTCTTGCGGCCCGCAAAATCCCGCATATAAGCCATAAACTCGCTGTAAAGTTCCTGCTCCAGGCCGCCTTTTATCCGGGCCTGCTCCAGGCTGTCTATGTGGGCATCGATCGATATCTCCCCGCCCTGTGCAAAGAAAGAGACGACAGGTTCTGCCTTACCGAATGCCAAATAATACATTTGAGGGTCTTCCACCGGGGCCGACAGTTCAAAACGCCCGGTTTTGCCCATCTCGAGGGAATCGAGGCACACATAACGCCCGTCCTGCTCTTTCTGAAGATAAAGTATGCCGTTCTTAGCCCCGTTTATAGTGCCCTTCACTTTGAAAGTTTTCCCGCCGGAACATCCGGCCGCCAACAGCACACATACGGCTGCCGCACAAATTTTTCCCGAAATCCTAAGCATGTTCTGTTTTTTGGTATTCGATTGGTATCAGGAGACAAATGTAATCAAATATACGAAACCGCCTGCTCCCTGGATCAGTCTTTTTTCACGGCGCGCAAGTCGAGGTTGTTGGTGGTGATGTTGCTGGTAAAATTCTTCAGGCGGGGATTATAGAACCGGATAACCTGGTCGTAGTACAGCACGATGACCGGCACGTCCTCCATAGCCATCGCGTCGGCCTGCCGGTAGAGTTCCGTGCGCACGGCCGGATCAAGGGTATGGACCGCTTTCTGATACAGCCGGTCGAATGCCGGATTGCTGTAATGCGTATAATTAGGCCCTTTCGGGCTTTCGTTCGGCCCATAGAACAGCGACAGGTAATTTTCCCCGTCGGGGTAATCCCCCACCCAGCTCGCCCGGAAAAAATCCGTTTTGCCGGTAGCCATCGCCTGGCGCAGGCTGGCCGTCTGAATGACCTCTACGCTCACCGGCAATCCCAAACGCTGCCATTCCGATTGGATATATTCGCACAGATCCCGGTAATCGGAATTCACCTGTAGTACGAACGGCTTTACAGGCCCTTTGTCCTTTTTATACTCCTCGATCAGTTTGAGGGAGAGCTCCGGGTCGTACAGGTTGACGCTGTCCGAAGCCAATGTACCGTCCAGTCCCAGGGGGATGATTCCTCCGGTAGCCGGGATACCGATATTCTTTCGCAGGTAGAGCATCATCTTGCGGCGGTCGAAACCGTAGTTGAGCGCCTGGCGGATACGCCGGTCCGAAAGGGGATTATCGGCAGGCAGATCCATCTTGACACCCAGGTATTCGGTATTGAGATAGGGCATCGTCATCATCGCGATCTGTCCTTCGAACTTTTCCTTCAGTTTTCCGTCCGAGGTGAGCACCTCGTCGGCATAGCCCGGATCGAGCCCGGAGATGAAATCGAGATTGCCCATCAAGAATTCCATGAAGGCGGCCTGCTTATCCGGCAGGAAAGTGATATTGATCGCTTCGAGGTACGGCAACCGGTCGCCCTGGGCGTCGAATTCGAAAAAGTTCGGATTGCGACGCAGCACCAGCATATTGCCTTCGCTCCAGTACTTCACGTAAAACGCCCCGGTACCTACAGGCCGGGTGCGGAAATCCTCGCCCAGGTAATCGACCGCCTCGCGGGGCACGACCATACAATAAGGCATCGTGAGCAGGCTCAAAAACGCGGGGAAGGCCTCCTTCAGGCGGATATGCAGGGTCGAATCGTTGACCGCCTCGATATTTTCCACGTAATTCATCGTCCACGCGCCCGGGGAGGTGACCTTCGTATCGGTGAGCCGCCCCAGCGAATAGGCGAAATCGGCCGCATTCACGGCGCGGGTGCTGTCGGGATATTCGGGCAGGAATGCTTCGCTCTTGTGGAAATAGACGTCGTCGCGCAGGACAAAGGTATAGTCCAGCCCGTCGGGCGAGATCTCCCAGCGTTTGGCGATTTCGGGGATGACATGGGCCTTTTCGTCCAGTTTTACCAGTCCTGAAAATACCTGCCGGCAGGCCCACACCCCGGATTGCAGGCGGGCGAACGCCGGATCGAGGGAAAGGAGGTTCCCCACTTCATTGTAGCGGAACACCTCGTCACTGGGCGCCGGTTCGGGTCGGTCGCACGAAACGGCGGAAAATCCGGCCGCCACGGCCAGCAGGCCGGCGGAAAAAGAAGAGAACGCTGCGTATTTCTTAAAGGCTGCGGATACACCCATCTGTCTTTCAGGTAAAGTTTTAAAGCCGTAAAGATACGGGATATATCTTTTTTGCGCCACATCCGCCGGTATTTTAATTTTAAAGCCCTTATCCGTTACATTTTTAAAAATCCGGAGTGTTAAATTCCATTTCCTCCTTTGCCGGAAACGGAAAGGCGGCTACCTTTGTCAATCATTTGATTGAATTGTTTGATTAAATTTATCGATTGATGCCGATGGAAAACAACGGAAGCGTAGAAAAAAATATCGTCGAATCCGCCCGGAACATATTTGTGGAAAAGGGTTACGACGGGGCCACCATGCGCGAGATCGCAGCGGGGGCCGGCATAAATATCTCCATGTTGCACTACTATTACCGCAGCAAGGACAACCTGTTCGACATCGTGTTCAACGACGTGTTCAACCGGATGTACGGCCGGATATTCGAGGTGATATCCTCCGGCCGGGACATCTTTGCCAAGATCCGCACAATCGTCGATATTTACCTGGATACGCTGTCCGCGGAACCCCGGCTGCCGAACTTCATCTTCAACGAAGTAACCCAGCGGCCCGGGCGCAGCGGGCGTTTTTCCGGGCACAAAGAATATATCCTCGGGCACATCGGGACTTTCCAGCAACAGTTGGACGAGGAAGCCCGGCGCGGGACTATCCGCCGGGTGAGCGTCATGGAACTGTTCGTCGCCATGGAATCCCTGTGCGTATACCCGTTCCTCACCCACCCGCTGTGGCAAAAGATATTCGACGTAGACCAGGAAAACTTTACCCGTATCATCATGGCGCGCAGGGACACGTACGCCGACAACATCATTAAATCGATCGAAAGATGAAGACCCGGATATACTTACTGGCCGCTGCATGCCTGGCGCTTTCCCCAGCCTTGCCGGCCCAACAAGTCCTTTCGCTGGAGCAATGCCGCCGCATGGCCCTGGAGAACAACAAGCAGATGGGCATCATGAGCCAGAAACTCCTGCAAGCCACCGAGGAACGCAAAGCGGCTTTCACCAAGAACCTGCCGTCTATTTCGGCTACGGGAGCTTACCTGTACAACAGCCGGGAAACGTCGCTCATCGCGCACGACATGATGCTGCCCATCGGCTCCCTGGCCCCGGACGGGAGTTTTACCTTCAGCCCGGACCAGGTGAACAACCAGTTCACCACCATCAATGGACAACAAATACCGCTGGACGGAGCCGGACAGCCGTTCGACCCGCGGACGAACCCGGAGAAGATCCTCTGGAAGCAATACACTACCATCCCGAAAGACGAGTTGACGTTCGATACCCGCAACGTCTTCGCCGGGGCCGTCACCCTCACCCAGCCGGTCTACATGGGCGGCAAAATCCGGGCATACAACCGCATTTCCCGCTTCGCCGAATCGCTGGCCGTCTCGCAGAAAGACGCCAAAGCGTCCCAGGTGATTCTCTCCACAGACGAGGCGTATTGGGGAATCGTCTCCCTGATGCATAAAAAAAAGCTGGCCGATAGTTACCTGGCACTGCTCGAACGGCTGGAAAAGGACGTAAACGCGATGAAACGCGAAGGAATCGCCACCCGTTCGGACGAACTGTCGGTGGAGGTGCGCCTGAACGAAGCCCGTATGACACTCATCCAGGTAGAGGACGGCCTGACCCTTTCCAAAATGAACCTGGCTATGATATGCGGCCTGCCTATGGCCGAAGATTTTACTTTGGCGGACAGTATTTCGGTCGGAAACGGCGTCCGGACAAACACGCCGGTGAATATCCCGCAGTCGGTGGAGAACCGCAAAGAGATACAGGGCCTCTCGCTGGCCGTGGATATGCTGCGCGAAAAACAACATATCGTACGGTCGGAGTACCTGCCTTCGCTGGCCCTCACCGGGGGGTATATCCTCACTTCCCCCAACCTGTACGACGGATTTTCCCTGTCGCCCAAAGGCATGTTCAACGTAGGGGTGATGCTGAAAGTCCCTGTATTCAGCTGGAACGAACGCGGACATAAGATGAAAGTGGCCCGGGCCGAGACCGACATCGCCCGTCTGGAACTGGACGACGCCCGCGAAAAGGTAGAACTGCAAATAAACCAAAGCTCTTTCTACCGCAACGCGGCCCGTAAAAAAGCCGACATGGCGGCCTCCAACCTGGAAAAAGCCCGGGAGAACCTGCGTTACGCCCAGCTTTCGTACCGCGAAGGGGTGGCCACCCTCACTAACGTATTCGAAGCACAGACCGCATGGCTATCGGCCAATTCGCAGCACATAGACGCGCAGATCGACCTGGTCATGGCCGACGTTTACCTGCTGAACGCTACGGGGCGCCTCGCCGGGGAATATACCGATACTTTAGCCGAAAAAACGAAATAAAACAGACGAGATAAAAATGGAAGACAAAAAACCCGCAAGCGAAAAAAGCAACGAGAAAGGCATGGTCACCGGCTTTATCGTCACCCTGACGGTGATCGTGCTGGTAGCCTTGGCCGGAGTACTGTTCCTGCGCCCCAAAGACCCCTATATCCAGGGGCAGGCCGACGCCGACCAGGTGCGCATCTCCAGCAAAGTGCCGGGCCGCATCGAGAGTATTCTGGTAAAAGAAGGCCAGTCCGTAAAACAGGGAGATACCCTGGGCAGGCTCTATATCCCGGACTTGGAAGCCAAAAAAGCACAGGCACAGGCCGCTCTGAGCGCCGCCGAAGCCCAGAACAAAAAAGCGGTCAAAGGCACCCGCAGCGAACAGATCACCGCCGCTTACCAGGTTTGGCAGAAAGCCCGGGCCGGGGAGGATATCGCCGAAAAATCGTACCGGAGGATGGAGAATCTTTTCGCCGAAGGTGTCGTGTCGGCCCAGAAGCGCGACGAGGCGCTGGCCAATTACAAAGCGATGCAAGCCAGCGAACAGGCCGCCCGTTCCCAATACCAGATGGCGGTCAACGGGGCCGAGAAAGAAGACCGAGAAGCTGCCGCCGCCATGGTGGAACGCGCCGCCGGGGCAATGCAGGAGATCGATTCCTATATCGCCGAATCGGTGCTCGTCAGCCCGATAGACGGCGAGGTGTCGGAAATATTCCCCCTGCGCGGCGAACTGGTAGGCACTGGGGCGCCGGTGATGAATATCCTGGATACGGACAATATCTGGGTGTCGTTCAACGTGCGGGAGGACGAACTGGGCAAACTGAAGATGGGTACGGAATTTTCCGCCCGGGTGCCGGCGCTGGACAGCCGGGAAATACGACTGAAGGTTACTTACCTGAAAGACTTGGGGACATATGCCGCCTGGAAAGCCACCAAGACCAACGGCCAGTTCGACATCAAGACCTTTGAGGTGAGGGCGCGGCCCCTGGAAAAAGTGCCCGACCTGCGGGCGGGGATGACGGTGTTGCTGGAGAGGAAGAGCCTTAAGTAAATGCTGGATTATTCCCTTATTCCCCTTTCTTTTGCCGCTCCAAAAGAAAGGGGGAAAGAAAACGAGGTTTTGTCCCTCCGCTAACGGCTGCCGCGCGAAGGCAACAGACGCTCCGCGGAACTGGGATTCTTTTCCGGACACTGCGTTTGCGAGCGAGTAGCGGTAAAAAGGCCGGAACACGAAACCCGATGCTTTGAGGCCTTTTTGCCGCGTGAGGGAGCGACGCAAACCATTGTCCCGGCAACGGCCTTTTTCTTTGTAACTTTCTTTTGGGCGAGCAAAAGAAAGTTAATACAAGGGGTAAGGAACAATCCAGAAATAGAATCTTAATAAAAAGTAATAACAATACCATGAAAAGCTTCCGGGAAACCCTGCACGAGATCGGAGCAATAGCCCGCCGGGAAACGGGCATTATCACCAAAGACAGGATATACCTGCTCTCGATGGTGGTAGCTCCTATCCTGTGTGCGGCGTTCTTCCTTTCGCTGATGAACGAAGGGCTGCCCAAAAGCCTCCCCATCGCCGTAGTGGACATGGACGGGAGCACCGTTTCGCGGAACATCACGCGCCAGATCGGCACTTTCGAACAGAGTGAAGTAAAGCTCGTCACCCCGGATTTCCACCAGGCCCGCAAACTGATGCAACAGGGGGATATTTATGCCGTTCTGGTAATTCCTCAAAGCTTTTCCCGCGACATCGGCGCAAACCGCCAGCCGAAGATCACTTATTATACGAACAACGCCTACCTGATCGCCGGATCGCTGCTCTACCGCGATCTGCGTACCATGTCCGTACTGGCTTCGGGCGCAGCACAGCTTCAAGTCGGGCAGGCCAAAGGCAAAACGGACGCCGAAGTGCTCACCTCCGTGCAGCCTATCGCGATAGACACCCATCCGCTGGGGAATCCCTGGCTCAATTATTCGGTCTACCTGTCCAATGTGCTGCTTCCCGGCGTACTGGGGCTCATCATCTTTATTACAACAGTGTACAGCATCGGCACCGAAATAAAATACGGCGGCAGCCGCCGGCTGTTGGAAATGTCCAAAGGTTCAATGTCCGTCGCCCTGGCTGGGAAACTCCTGCCTCATACCGTTATCTTCTACGCCATGGGGGCCGCCATCCTGACGGTGATGTACGGCATCATGGATTTCCCGCACAATTCCGGCATCCTCCCGATGCTACTATTGATGCTGCTGTTCGTCCTGTCGGCGCAGGCCCTGGGCATCGTCATGATCAGCCTGCTGCCCGATTTCCGCCTGGGCATCAGTTTTGCCAGCCTGTGGGGCGTGATCTCCTTTTCCATATCGGGATTCACCTTCCCGGTGGAGGCCATGCACCCGATGCTCCAGGCGCTGAGCAACCTGTTCCCCTTGAGGCATTATTTTCTTGTCTATGTCGACCAGGCGCTGAACGGACTGCCGCTCAGTTATTCCGCCGGGCAGCTGGCATGGCTGGCGGGATTTTGCCTGCTGCCGCTCCCCTTATTGGGGCGCTTGCGCCACGCCCTGAAACACGCTAAATACCGCCTGTAACGATGGAAACGAAAAAAGGAAACGCGGCGATGAACTTTTTGCAGGACATTTACCAATGTGCCTGCCGGGAAATGCGCACCATATTCGGCGATATCGGGGTAATGACGTTCATTTTCCTGCTGCCGCTGGCCTACCCGTTGTTATACACATTCATTTACAACAACGAAACCGTGCGGGACGTTCCCGTGGTGGTGGTGGATCATGCTTCTTCGCCGCTGAGCCGCGATTTCATCCGCCGGGCAGACGCTTCCCCGGACTTGAAGATCGCCTACCGTGCCGCCGACATGAAGGAGGCCCAGGAACTTTTAGCACACCGGAAAGCATTCGGCATCGTCTATATCCCGGCGGATTTCGAAAAGAACACCGTGCGCGGGAATAAAACCTATGTGTCGCTTTACTGCGATATGAGCAGTTTGCTGTACTACAAAGCCATGCTCAGCACCCTGACGGACGTTTCGCTGGAGGTGGGCCGCGAACTACAGCTGAAACAGCTCGACGGACTGTCGCGGCAGGAAGCCCGGACAAGCTCCATGCCGGTGGAGAACGAGTGGACAGTTCTGTTCAACATCCATTCGGGGTTCGCTGCCTTCCTAATCCCCGCCATATTGATCATCATCCTGCAACAAACGATGTTACTCGGCATCGGGATGACCACCGGCACCGCCCGCCAGCAGCACGATATGCGGCAGATTATCACTTCCGTCCGGGGGAATGTGGGAACTTCGATGCTGGGACGCTGCGCCGCCTATATGATCCTTTACGCGGCTATCGCCACCTATATGATAGAAGTCGTACCGGGCATTTTCTCCATTCCCCGCATCGGGGATATCGGCACCAAGATTCTGTTCCTGGCGCCGTTTCTTTTGGCCTGCACCTTTTTTTCAATGTTCCTTTCCACGGCGCTCCACACCCGGGAATCGTGTATGCCGGCCTTCGTGTTCACTTCCGTGCCGTTTTTGTTCATATCCGGCGTATCGTGGCCGGCGGCGGCCGTTCCGGGGATTTGGAAATTTGTCGGATGGTTCGTACCTTCGACCAGTGGTGTGCAGGGCTTTATCAAGATAAACACCATGGGAGCGGACTTGTCGGACGTGCGCTTCGAATACCTCTCCCTGTGGGCGCTTGTCTTGCTGTACGGCGGGTTGACATACTTGGCATACAGCATCCTGAAACGCCGTTATGGGCTCGGAAACGACAAATAACCATTAAACAATCGAAATACTATGAGCTTTATTCAGGAATTTAAAACGTTCATCAGCCGCGGCAACGTGATAGACATGGCGGTCGGCGTAGTGATCGGTGCCGCTTTCGGAAAGATCGTCAATTCGGTGGTGGGCAACATCATCATGCCGCTGGTGGGCTACCTTACGGGAGGAATGGACTTTTCACAGATGGCCTGGGTTATCCAGAAAGCCGATCCCGAAACGGGAACTCCGCTGGTATCGGTAGGCTACGGGGAACTGATCCAGGTGACCCTCGAATTCTTCATCATCGCTTTCTCGATCTTCCTGGTGCTGAAGGTGATCAACAAACTCAAAGCTTCGGCCGAGCTATTGGAAAAGAAAAAAGAAGAAGAGGCTGCACCCGAACCGGCTGCAGCGCCCGAACCTTCGACGGAAGAAAAGCTCCTGGGCGAGATCCTGGACGAACTCCGCAAAGCTAACGGCGAAAAATAAATCCTGCCCTCCTGCAAAAAATACGGGCGGCCCATTTGGGCCGCCCATTATCGTTCTAAGACCGAAAAGGTCAGCGCAGGGCTATTTGTATAGCATCTATCCGCATATCTTTCATTATAAAGGTGATCTTTCCTTTCTGGCGGAAAGCCCCGGCGCCCGCATCTACCTTGATATTGAGGAAGAAAACCTCTTTCTTGGATTTTTTGGCCGCTTTGCGGAATTCATCGGGGAATACCGAGGCAAGCGATTCGAAACTATCGCCCACCCGGATAGCCGTATCGCCGTAATACAACGGATAATCCGGTGTATACAGGTTGGCATTGGTGATGTACGCCTCGCCCCTTTCGACTTTCTGGTCGAAATAGATAACCAGTTTATCGTATATCAACACCATCGTGCCCAACAGTTCCGGACGTCCGTAATACGGCGCGTAAAAACCGAAACTCGGCCCCCAGGGACCCCACCAGGGAGAAAAACCCACGTAGGGGTATGCGGCATACCCGCCCCGGGCATTGAGGTAGCCCTCCCGGTGTTCCGGTTTGCCCAGTATCTCCTGGGCCCTATCCGGGGTAGTAAGGTACACAGGCATAGCGCCTATATGGAAACTTCTTAAGTCATATACGTTGGTACGTGCCGAAGCCGAAATGCCCGTAAAGAGCAGCAGTAAAAAGAATATGTATTTTTTCATGACGTTCTTCGCTTGGTTTATATAAAGCTAAGATAAGGATTTTTTCTCACCTTTGTATACTGGCCGTAGGAATGCGTCTTAAATTTCTGCTAAAATGTCCGGAAAAAGCCTTTGCGGTTTTTCTTTTATTTTCCGCTTGCCCGGCGCAGCATCCACCGCCGAAAATCCGCCTGCAAAACCCTAAAAAAAGCGTAGGAATAATCCAGCCCCACTTTTATACCACATAAACGCAATTTATCTCCCCGTTTTTAGGTCATCCCGTTTTATTTGACTAAATTGCGGTGCCTTTCGTGAAAGCCTTAAAAAAGGCCTAAACAACAACATATCTGAGAGTTAATATTAAGAGCATGAACCTTAATGACAAACCGACCACTCTTCTGAAGACCATCGGCAACACGCCGATGATTCCTTTGGACAAGTTTTTCCACCTTTCACCTATACGAGTTTTCGCAAAAGTAGAGTCCTACAATCCGGGGCATTCCATGAAGGATCGCGTAGCCCTTCACATCATAGAAGAAGCCGAACGCCGGGGGGAACTCCGCCCGGGATCCACCATCGTAGAGACCACCTCCGGCAATACGGGATACAGCATCGCGATGATATGTGCCCTGAAGGGTTACAAATGTATTGTGGCCGTCAATTCCAAATGCGCCCAGGAAAAATTGAACGTACTGCGCGCCATGGGGGCCGAAGTGCATGTATGCCCGGCCAACGTACCGGCCGACCACCCGGACTCCTATTATTGCACGGGAGCCCGCCTGGCCAAAGAAACGCCCGGCTCCATCTATATCAACCAGTACTTCAATCCTAAAAACGCCGAATCCTACTACCTGACCGCCGGCCCTGAAATATGGAAACAGACTGAAGGGAAGATCACCCATTTCTTTGCCTGCTCCGGCACGGGGGGGACTATTTCCGGCATCGGCAAATACCTCAAGGAACAAAATCCCGATGTCGAAGTGATCGGCGTGGATGCCGTGGGGAGCATCCTGAAAAAATACAAAGAGACCGGGGAAATCGACCCGAACGAACTCCAGCCCTATCGGATGGAAGGCGTAGGCAAAAATATGATCCCATCGGCCACGGACTTCTCGGCCATCGACCGGTTCGTAAAAGTGAACGATTTCGAAAGCGCCCACGCAGCCCGTATGCTCCCGTTGGTGGAGGGCCTGATGTGCGGTTATTCGAGCGGGGCGGCTATCGCGGCCGTCATCAAGGAGATCGCCTCCCTGCCCGAAGACGCGGTGCCTGTCGTGCTGCTGCCCGACCACGGGGAACGCTATATGACCAAGATATTCGACGACCGCTGGATGCAGGGTCAGGAATGGCTCAACGATTTCACGCCGTCGGTAAAGGATTTCCTGGAGGAACTGAAAGAAACATACAGGGTGAACCCCACCCTTCTCTGATTTTTTCCACCTAAAAGACCAACCTACCGCTATGATGAAAAATGCCGTTGTAACGGGAGTGAGCTCCGGAATAGGGCTCGCCACCGCCCGGGAACTGGCTAAAGCCGGTTTCAAAGTGTACGGAAGTGTCCGTAAAAAAGAAGACGCCCTGCGCCTGAAAGAGGAGCTGGGGGACAGTTACGAGCCGCTTTTCTTCGACCTGACGGACGACCACGATATCCAGGCGGAAGCCGCCCGCGTAGCCCAACTGGTAGGCTCGCAAGGCATACAATTGCTGGTGAACAACGGTGGCATTTCGGGCGGGGACGCCATCATGCACGTCTCGATAGACTACATGAAGCACATCTACGACATCAATACTCTGGGACTTCTCCGCGTATCCCAAGCTTTTTTCCCGCTGCTGAAAATCTCTTCGGCCAACAAATCGGTACAGACCAAGATCGTCAATATCTCCTCCGGCGCGGGCCTGGCCGTACGGCCCTACCTAGGGCCGTACGCCGCCACCAAACACGCGGTAGAGGCGATTTCGGATGCGATGCGCCGCGAACTGATGCGTTACGGCATCGACGTGATCATCATCGAACCGGGGCCCATCCAGACCGAAATATGGAACAAGAACAAAGCCAAAGACGGCGTTTATAAATACCAGGATACCGACTACGCGATCCTGTTCCAAAAGATAGACAAAGGAGTGGAGCAGATGGAAAAGCACGCCCTGCCGGCTTCCGACGTGGCTAAGCTGATCCTCAAGGCCTATACCAAGGCCAAGCCCGACACGCGTTACCTCATTGCGCCGTCCAAGTGGATGTTCTGGCTGGCTATCCATGTGCTTCCGGATCGTTTCCTGGACCGGATGTTCAAAAAGCAATTCGACAAGATAGAAAATTCATAAGTAAGACAATAATCAACCTAAAGGGTTCATCCCGATTCAAATTATGGCAATGGTAGATCTATTCGACAAAATCAAACAGAAGCCCGGGCCGCTGGAAATGTGGCACGAACAGGGCGAAGGCTATTACATGTTCCCCGAGCTGGAGGGCGAGATAGGAGCGCATATGATGTTCCACGGCAAGGAAGTGCTTTGCTGGAGCCTGAACAACTACCTAGGGCTGGCCAATCACCCCGAGGTGCGCAAGGCCGACGCCGAAGCCGCCGCCAAATACGGAATGGCATATCCGATGGGAGCCCGCGTGATGTCGGGACAGACCAAATACCACAAACAACTGGAACAGGAACTGGCCGAGTTCTCGCATAAGAAATACGGCTGCATGATCAACTACGGCTACCAGGGTATCATGTCGGCTATCGACTGCCTGCTCGACCGCCACGACGTGGTGGTATACGACGCCGACTGCCATGCTTCCATTATGGACGCGATCCGCATGACGGACGCCGAGCGCTTGAAATTCCGCCACAACGACCCGAAAGACTGCGAGAAAAAACTCGAAGTAGCCACCCGCAAAGCAGAAGAACTGGGCGGCGGTATCCTGGTGATCACCGAGGGCGTATTCGGTATGCGCGGCATGCAGGGAAAACTGCGTGAGATCGCCGACCTGAAAAAGAAATTCAACTTCCGCCTACTCATCGACGACGCCCACGGCTTCGGCTCACAGGGCCAGGACGGCGGCGGTACGCACGTAGAGCAGAACTGCGTGGAAGAAGTGGACGTATACTGCGCTACTTTCGCCAAATCGATGGCTTCCACCGGCGGTTTCGTCGCTACAGACGACAAGCAGATGATCATTCACCTGCGTTACAACATGCGTTCGCAGATATTCGCCAAATCCCTGCCGATGGTCAACGTACTGGGCGCCCTGAAACGCCTGGAGATCATGCGCAACCATCCGGAGCTCCGCGAAAAACTGTGGGAGAACGTCCGCATGCTCCAGAACGGCCTGCGCGAACGCGGGTTCGATATCGGCGACCTCACTTCGTGCGTGACACCGGTATATATGAAAGGTTCGCTGGAAGAGGCTTCGCAGGTAGTGGCCGATATGCGCGAGAACTACCGCATCTTCTGCTCGATCGTCATTCCTCCGGTCATCCCGAAGGGACTCATCCTGCTCCGCCTGATCCCGACCAACTACCACACCAAGGAGGATATCCAGTACACGCTCAACGCTTTTGCGGACGTGCGCGACAAACTGGCCCGCGGCGCTTACGACACGAAGAACATCGCCAAAGTGCAGCTAGACCTCTAACAAGACTCATTTATATACAAAAATCCGGTATTCCTTCGGAATACCGGATTTTTTATTAACCGGCGTTCCCGATACAGGAACGGTAGTTATCAATTTATTCTCATTCTTTCTGCTTCACCAATGCCACCGGGCCGTTCGGCAAAAAGAAAGCCACACAGCCCATAAGGGGCATATAAGCGCAAAAATTGTACACATACTCTATCCCCTTGGCATCGGCAATATCCCCCAGTACGGCCGCGGCAATACCGGCGATACCGAACATCACCCCGAAAAAGAACCCGGAGACCAGCCCCAGTTTCGACGGCAGGAGTTCCTGCGCATACACGAGGATCGCTGAAAAAGCGGAGGACAGCACCAGGCCGATGACGATGCTCAGCACACAGGTCCACAGAAGGTTCGCATGGGGCATCAGCAGGGCGAAAGGCGCCGCCCCCAGGATGGACACCCAGATGACGAACTTACGCCCCATCCTGTCCCCTATCGGGCCGCCCAGGAGAGTCCCGAGCGCTACGGCAAACAGGAAAGCGAACAGGTAGAACTGGGATTGCTGGGCCGTTACCCCGAACTTGCCCATCAGGTAGAACGTATAGAAATTGGTCAAACTGGCCATGTATATATATTTGGAAAAGACCAGCAGCAGCAGAATGCTCAGGGAAAACACGATCTTACCCCGGGAAAGCCGGATCGAAGGCACCTCCACCGTCACTTCCTTTTTGCGCAGTTTATCCTCGATCTTTTCCTTATACCATTTGGTGATGGGGCGTTTCAGATAAATAGTGGCAAAAGCCAGCACCGCAAAAATAACGATATAGTGCTGCCCGTACGGGGCGATGATCAGCGCCGCCAGCAAAGGGCCCAGCGATCCGCCTAGGTTCCCTCCTACCTGGAAGATAGATTGAGCCAGACCGTGCTTTCCCCCGGAGGCGAAATGGGTCAGGCGCGAGGCTTCCGGATGCAGCACCGAAGAGCCCAGCCCGACGAAGGCCACCGCCACCAGCACAGCGGAGAATGTTCCCGCATAGGCCAGCAGGGCAAGCCCCACTGCCGTGGACATCGAACTGAGAGGCAGGTACCATATACTGGGACGCTTGTCGAATACCACGCCGAACACCGGCTGGAATACCGAAGCGCATATCTGGTATACGAGTGTGATAAGTCCTATCTGAGCGAAGGAAAGCACCAGGTTCTCCTTCAGGATGGGGTATACCGCCGGGATGACCGACTGGAACGCATCGTTGCACAGATGGGCCAGGCTGAGGGAGAAAAGAATGGTCATGGCCGTCTTGCCGGCCTGCGGTTGGGATGTCATACGGTTACTGCGGATAATCGGATGCAAATGTACGCAATGCGGCCGTTCTTTCCTATCCCGTGTACCGGAATAAAGATACCTCCGCCCGCTTAACGGATGCGCTGTACCGTATCGCGTATCTCCTCCCGGCCGGCCGAAACGGCTAGATCTACACGACCCTGCTCCAAAGAGAGCCGGGCCGATATCCCCACCGGACAGAACGGGAACAGCTCCGTACCGAATGTGTGTGCCCCGTAAATGCCGGCCGGTTTTTTAACCGGTGAATACCTCGCCGTTATCTTATCACCCCAATCAAATGATACTTCCAGAGCCACTTTGCCACACCCTGCGCAAAATAATCCTACCAAAAGGCATAAAACCCACCTGTTTCCCTTTTTCATGCCTATAATTATTATAAAGATTAAACGTTCAATTTTTGCATAAACAAAATTTGATTCTTTCCTTGATATGCTATACGCCTGAAAATATATTAAGGTGCAGATTTGCGAGACCGGAGAATTTTCCTACCTTTGCCGAACACAAGTATTTTTAATTCAACGTTTTAACCTTTATTTTAGCATCTAAACACCTCTTCCCAGCGAAAATAAGCCCGAAAAAAACGAACTCGACCGGAAAATCTCCCCGAGCTCTGCGTTAAAATCACTACATGTAGCTATTGTACCGGGAGCCTTTTTTTAACGTACTTTGCCGAACAAAACAGGCTCAAAATCAAACACGATGGATTCACGGAAATCCAAAAAAAATCTCCATATTTGCAAAAAATTTGAATAATCATCTAAATTTTTACGGATATGGAATTTTTGATGCATTTAAAGGACATTACAATTGTCACCATGACATTGTTCGTGGTGATAGACATCGTGGGCAGCGTGCCCATCATCCTCGACCTGAAGAAAAAAGCCGGCGGTCTCCAGGCCGGGAAAGCGGCCCTGGCAGCGGGGATCATTATGATCCTGTTCGTCTTTTTCGGGGAAGGAATGCTGCGGTTCATCGGTATTTCGGTCAATTCGTTCGCGGTGGCGGGCGCCCTGATCATTTTCTTTTTCGCGATGGAAATGATACTGGGCATCCAGCTTTTCAAGGACGAACAGCCTGAAACGGCCTCCATCGTGCCGCTGGCATTTCCGCTGATAGCGGGCGCCGGAAGCCTGACCACCATCCTGTCGCTGCGGTCCCAGTACACACTGATCGATGTGATGGTAGGGATCGTGCTCAACCTGGTGCTGGTCTACATCGTCATCAAAAAAGCGTCCTCGATCGAACGAATGATCGGCAAGAACGGTATCGCGGTACTACGCCGCATATTCGGTATCATCCTGCTGGCCATTGCCATCCAGATGTTCACATCCAACCTTAAAACACTCTTGTAAAACACCATATATTCCGTATCCGTAAAAACCCAGATGAAAAAAACTTTCCTTAGTATCCTTCTTTTCTGCCTCGCATTTTTGACTGCCGGGGCAGAAGGCTTCCAAAACAGTTCATCCCCCAGGCAAACGGTAAGCGGCCGGGTGACGGATATCCTGTCCGGTACCCCTTTGGAGGGGGCTACCGTCCGGCTTTTAGACCGCCAAGGACATGCTGTACGGTGTACGGTATCCGACAATACAGGCTACTACCTGTTCGAGCGGCTGGAAAACGGGCCGTACAGCCTTAGTATTTCCATGATCGGCTACGAAGATGCCGAAAAGGAAAATGTCCAACCATCTTCCAAACTCCAGCCACCCATCGCCCTGGCTCCCCTTTATGCGTTGCTTTCGGACGTGGTGGTCACCCCGGAAGTGACCTCGGTCAAAACCCGGCTCGGCCAGCGCACCGTCCACGTGGGCGGCGACCTCCAGACATCGGGGAACGCCTCGAAAGACCTGATGAACAACCTTCCTTCGGCCTGCACCGATGTAAAAGGGAGCATGACCCTGCGGGGATCTTCCAACGTGCGGTATTTCATCGACGGGCGGCCTACCAATGTGAACTCGATGGAACTGCTCAACCTGCTGCCTGCTTCGGCCATCGACAAAGTGGAATTCATCACCAGCCCCTCGGCCCGGGAATACCCGGACGGCCCTTCGGGCATCGTGAATATCATCACCACCAAGAGCAAAAAGAAAGGTTTCGGCGCTTCGGTGGAGGCCGGGATAGGAACGGGAGACAAATACAACGTAGGGGTGAACCTGAACCGACGCTGGGAAAAAGTGAACGTGTGGGCCGCCTATACGTTCTTCCAGAACAAAAGTATCATTGCCGGGCAGGTCTCCAAGACCGACATTTCAAATACACCGGCTTCGAGTATGCAGCAAGTGGGAGGAGCCTACATGGGCAAGCTCCATGAAGTAAAGGCCGGGGTGGACTACGATATTTCTTCCCGGACGCAACTGGCCTATTCGACCGCCTACCGCAACGCCTGGCGCAGCTCCCTGATGAATATCGGCAGCCGGTCGTTCGCTTCCCCTTCGGCGGAAAATCCGTCCTCGGCTTACGACAGCCATGCCTATTCTGTCAGCCAGATGGATTTTATCACCAACGCCCTGCGCCTGAGCCATGCGTTCGATTCGAAAAACCGGCTGGAAGTGGACGTGAATTACGAGATAGACAACACGGACGCCGATACCCGCTTCGCCCAGGATTTTTCCGTAAAGGCATCACCCTATATGCCCGACCGGGTGGTCGATACCTCGGCCTACAAGAACGATTACACGTATTTCTCCGCCCGGGCCGACTACACGCTCCAAGGAGGTAAATACAAATTCGAAACGGGAGTGAGCGCCAACCTGCGCACGATGGACAACCCGTACCGGGACAAGAACACTTCGGTGATGCCTTCGCCCATCCCTCCGGTAACCAATACCGTGACTTCCCATTTCAAATTCGCAGAGGACGTGTATGCGGCCTACGCTACGTACAGCCGGTCGTTCGGAGACCTCACCGTATCGGCAGGCGTACGCGGGGAATACTGGAAATCGCTCGTACGGGCGCTCCCGCAAGCCGACGGGGAAGCCGGAAAAAGATATGTCAACGACAGTATCAACTTCTTCCCTTCGGCCAATATCACCTACCACCTGAGCGACCACAGCTCGTTGATGCTTTCTTATTCTTCCCGCGTAGCCCGTCCGGACACCCGACAGCTGAACCCCAATGCGGTTTCCACCAACCCGGCGCGGCCCAATATCGGCAACCCGTACTTGAAACCGGAATACAACCGCTCGGTGGAACTGACCTACCACGGAGGCTGGAACAAGGCCGACATAAGCTTTTCGGCCTATTACAATTACAACGACGATGTGATCCAACCGTACCTCACCCCTGTCAACCCGGTTTCCGGACAGGAATCCCGCGGGATACTCTACAACACCTACAAAAATTACGGCTCGTCGTATTTCATCGGTACGGAACTCATCGTCTCGGCTAAAATAGCCCGGCGGCTGGACCTTTCGGGCAGTTTGAACGCTTATTATGCCGATTATTCGCGGGGCGAGAACACTTTCTGGAATAAATCGGGCATCAACTTCACCGCTAAAATGGCGGCCAACGTCAAAGTGACCGACCAACTCACTGCTATGATCCTGGGGCGGTATTCCGGAAAACAGACCCTTATCCAGGGAACGGTCGATGCCAATGGGACGATGGACGCCGGGCTGCGCTATACGCTCTTTTCGGGACGGATGAACCTGTCGGCCCGGGTGACGGACGTGCTGAATTCGTTCTGCTCCACCACCCGCTCGGTGATCGACGCCGGCAACGGCGCTTTGCAAAACGAAATATCGCGCGAGAGCTACCAGTCCCGGGTCTTCTACTTTACAGCTTCGTACAATTTTTAACGGCTCCGGCTTTGTCCGCGAATATCCGTCATCCTAAAGCCGCCCCGGAAAGCATGGGCGGCTTTTTTCTTCCCGAAAAGTGCAAAATCCGTACATTTGCAATTAAAACACATATCAAATGGGACTTTCCGTCGCTTTTTATACCCTGGGATGTAAACTGAACTTTGCCGAGACATCCGCTATGGCCCGTTCGTTCGAAGCGGCCGGCTACCGGCGTGTGGAATGGGAGGATGCGGCCGACGTCTATGTGATAAACACCTGTACCGTGACGGACAATGCGGACAAGCGGGTGCGCAGCCTGGTACGGGGCGTACTGCGCCGCCGTCCGGATGCCTATATCGTCGCCGCCGGATGCTATGCCCAGGTGAACCCCGGGGAGATACAGCGTACCGGGGGAGTCGACCTGGTGGTCGGATCGGCCGATAAGTTCCGTATCACGGACTACATTTCCTCCGTCGAAAAGGAAAAACAGACCCGTGTGCTGTGCGGGGACATCGCCGCAGACAGGGATTACCACGGCGCCTACTCTCTTTCGGAGCGTACGCGGGCTTTCCTGAAGATACAGGACGGCTGCGATTACAAGTGCTCTTACTGCACCATCCCCAAAGCCCGGGGCGGTTCGCGCAGCGAGCCGCTGGAAAGCGTGATCCGCAGTGCGGAGAGCATTGTAGCGGCCGGGACTTACGAAATAGTTCTCACCGGGGTCAATACCGGGGACTGGGGGCATGCGTCCGGTACCGGGGAGACTTTCTTCGACCTGGTAAAGGCGATGGACCGGGTGAAAGGGCTACGCCGGGTGCGTATCTCCTCGATAGAACCCAACCTGATCACCGACGAAATCCTGGAATTCATCGCCTCGAGCGACAAGTTCGTCCCGCATTTCCATATCCCCCTGCAAAGCGGCTGTGACGATATCCTACGGGACATGCGCCGGCGTTACCCCACATCCTTATACCGCCACCGCGTGGAAAAGATCAAGGGGTTGATGCCCCATGCCTGCATCGGGGCGGACGTGATTGTGGGCTTCCCGACCGAGACAGACGAGCATTTCCGGCAGACCTACGACTTTATCGCTTCGTTGGACATCTCCTACCTGCATGTATTCACGTATTCCGAACGGGAAAACACCCCCGCGGCCGAAATGGGCGTTTCCGTCCCCCCGGCGGCAAGGGCCAAGCGCAGCAAAGTGCTTCACCTGCTGGGCGGAAAAAAACGGGCCGAATTCTACCGGCAACATACGGGAAGTGTGCGGGAAGTCCTTTTTGAAAGCGAGAATAAAGACGGGTACATATCCGGATTTACGGATAACTACATCAAAATACGGCATCCCTGGGATAAATCCCTGGTGAATACCCTGCGGCAAGTCCGGCTGTCGGCCACCGGCGCAGACGGGACGATGGATTGTGAACTGCTGTGAAATTTTCCGGCAGGCGATTAAACCTTTTTAGTAAACCTTAGTCTTATCAACAGAAAACCAAACGCGGACATGGGTGAGAAAAGATACCCGGAAGGATACTCCGACGGGGATATAGTGGAAATGTTCGGCAGTGATCGCGAAAAGGCTTTCAGAATGCTCATGGGCAAGTATTCCCGGCGACTGTACCTGTATATCCGCCGGATGCTGGTAAACCATGACGATACGGACGACGTACTCCAGAACACCCTGGTAAAGGCATGGGAAAATATCGGTTCGTTGAAACAAAGCGTGGCATTGTCTTCCTGGCTGTACCGAATAGCCACCAACGAGACGATGTCCTTCCTTTCGGAAAAAGCGCGGCGGGCGCATGTGCCCCTGGACGAGGTGGAACTGGCGGATGAAACTCCAGCCGAAGACCTTTCCGGACAAACGGAACGAATGGGGGCTCTGACGCTGAAAGCCATCCACTCGCTGCCCAAAGCGCAGCAGACGGTATTCACGATGAAGCATTTCGAAGGGCTGAAATACCGGGAAATAAGCGAAGTGCTGGGCACTTCGGAAGGGGCGTTAAAGGCCTCGTACCACATAGCGCTGGAAAAAATACGGGCTTACCTCCGGGAAAATGCCGGCCAGGCTTAAAAATGAAGAAAAAAATGGAAAATTTAAACGAAATAAAAGAACCTGAATTCAATATCCCCGAAGGCTACTTCGAAGGGCTTGAAAAACGCGTGGAAGCACGCATCGCAGCAGGCAGTGGCCACCGCGGACGGACGATACGTATGCGCATTGTCCGCTGGTCGGCCGCGGCGGCCGTCGTATCCGCTTTGGCACTGGGCGCCAATTTCTTCTTCCACACCGCCCCTGCGGACACCGCCCTGGTGATGACCGGACAGCAGGCACAGGACTTTATCAACGAATACATCGATGTTATTTCAGGCGGATATACGCACCCCGAAGGCTCGCTGGACGTACCCTCCGAACTTTTGACCGACCTGATAACCACCCACGACATGGAAGTGATATACACGGATCAAAACAACCTGTATGCCACCGACCAAACTGCTATAGAACAGTACATTACCGACAATTACAACATCATGGAGCTGGCCACTCTCTGATGCATGAAAATGTTTTCAAACCCTTTAAAAAAGAAAAAAGATGAAAAAATACATGTTACTCACTCTCGCACTGTGTCTCTCCCTGGGGCTTGCAGCGCAGAATACGACCCAGATGACGATAGGCAAATCGTCTTCCGGCCAAATGCGTATGAGCATGTCGCAGAGCGACAGCAAAGAAAAAGAACTGCGCAGCAATGTGGCGAAAGCTCAAAAAGCCCTGATGGAGGCCCCCGACTCGAAAGAAGCGGCCGATAAATTCATCGCCGCCCAGAAAGCCCTGGTGACTTACCAGAAAGAGCAGATGGTAAAGCGCGGAACAGACCACGGAACGAAAATGATCGATACCAAAAATCTTCAGGCTCTCAAAGATGCGGAAGCGCAACTTAAAAAGGTTCAGGAGGAATTCAAACAAAACATGGATTCCAAGCAAGTTCAGAACGCTTTGGTAAAAGCCCAAAAATCCGTTTTCGAGGCTCGCAAAGCCATGCAACCCCTGGTTATTTACGACGGGAAAGAAGTGCCTTCCATCGAGTCCGTCGACCGGGACAACATCAGCTCCATCTCTATCCTCAAAACGGATGAAGCGGTGAAGAAATACGGGGAAAAGGCCCGCAACGGCGTGATCATACTTACCAAGGGGACTCCCGCCATGAAAAAGTCCATGGATCGGATGCGCATGCAATATCTCACACGCGCCATCGGCCTGAAAGACGACCAGAAAGAGGCATTCGAAAAAACGTACGACTCGTACAATAAACAGATCGAAGACTTGCGCAAGGAAAACAGCGCTTTACTCAAAAAGACGGGCTGGCAGGATGCTCTGGAGCCCATCCTGAAAAACAACATCACCATCGAGCAAAAGCGGTACGAGATGTATAAAGCCCTTGGCAAAACCCTTAATGACGAGCAGTTGGTAAAACTGTACAAGGCCGATCTCAAATTCGCCAAAGATGCGATGTCACACGGCGACCGCTCCCGTTCCATGATGATGAAGGCGGATACCGTCCGTATTTCCGGGCCCGGTAAACGGCCGGGCGATGCGAACGCGCAGCGCCCGGGACAAGGGAGGCCCGATGCTCCCCGGAAGAAATAATTAAGGCTTTTATTGTGCTGTTATAGATGTTTTGATTGTCCGGGAGGGCCGCGGAAAAAATATCCGGCGGCCCTCCCGGCTTTTTTCCGCGCCGTGATATCGGGGGATTCGCCGTATTTTTTCGTCAAAGGAAAACAGGCTGCATCTCGGGTAGAAAATGAGCAGGCTCATTTTACTCTGCTCTCGGTTTGCACTATCTTTGCCGAAAAGCCGACCGTTATGTTCATCGTGATCGCCGTAATGACCGCCGGAATCGCCGCTGGATACCTGCTCCGCAAAGCCCGGTGGACACAGTATTTAGGAAAATCCGTCATTTACACCGTGGCCCTGCTGCTCTTTCTGATGGGGGTCTCGGCAGGGAGCAACAAAACCCTCACCGCCAATCTGCTCTCCCTGGGGGCCGACGCCGCTTTGATAGCCGTTGCCAGTACCCTGGGCAGCGTATTGGTCGGGGTTGTCGTATACCGCTCGTTCTTCAAAAAAGAGAAAGGCCAATGAAGACCAGCCTTATCATCGTCGGATTTTTTATCCTGGGATTTTTCGGCGGATATGCGGATCTCTTGCCGGAAAGCCTGGGCAGCGGCGATCTGTCCTCGTATGTACTCTATTTGCTGATGTTCCTGGTGGGAATGAGTATCGGAAGCGACCGCCGGTTGAAAGAAATACTCCGGACACTCCGCCCTAAAGTTCTACTGGTTCCCCTTTCGACCATCGTCGGGGCCCTCGTCGGAGCAGCCCTGATCAGTCTGGCCATCTCCCGGTGGAGTCCGGCGGATTGTATGGCGGTAGGGAGCGGTATGGGCTACTATTCCCTTTCCTCCATCCTGATTGCCGACCTGCGGGAGGTCTCCCTGGGGACACAGGCCGCAGCCGCCTTGGGAACAGTCGCCCTGGTGAGCAATATCCTGCGGGAACTTTTCACATTCCTCGGGGCACCGTTTTTAGCCCGGTATTTCGGCCCTCTGGCGCCGATCAATGCGGGAGGAGCTACGACGATGGACTCCACCCTGCCCATTATTACCCGCACCAGCGGGGAAAAATGGGTATTCGTGGCCATTATCCACGGAGCCGTGGCAGACCTTTCGGTACCTTTTCTGGTCACCTTTTTCTGTTCTTTATAAAAAAATCCCGGCTACGCCGGGATTTTTAGGAAGGTTTCGTATTTCGGAAAGCAGGCCTTAGCTGCCGGCCACATTCTTCAAAGGGGAATCAACCGCATTTGGAATGCCCGCAGCTCTTGCAGATCAGGCAGCCGTTCTCGTAGATCAGTCCGTCCGGATCGCCGCATTCGGGGCATTTTTTATCCGCGGCAGCCGTCCCGTTGGGGATATAGCGCTTCAGGGCGCGAAGCACGCCGTTCTTCCACGTATTGAGGTTTTCGTCATACAAGTGGAGGTTGCCGATCAGTTCCACCACATAGTTGAGCGGCATTCCGTGGCGGAGGACTCCGGAAATAAGGATGGCATAGTTCCAGTACTCCTTGTTGAACGAACGGGACAACCCTTCGATCGTCGTACGGTAGCCTTCTTTATCGGTATACTGGAAGTCATACCGGGAGATACCGTCGTCGTCCTTCTCCTTGATCACCACTCCTTTTTCCACATAGGAAGGCAGGTTGAACGCATCTTCCATCCGGCCGGTGAATATCTCGTACGGACGCCCGTCCATAATGCCGATCACGGCCAGCCATTTTTCGTATTCGTTCTGGAAACGGACTATATCGGCCTCCAGGCGTTTGGGACGGCGGATCAAGTCGCGTTCCAGCACCAGGTTGCCCAGGGCTTTGAGCGTCTTGTCGTCCGACTCTTTCTTTTCTTTTTTCTCTTTCGAGTCCGAGGCTACCAATACGCCCGAACGCGAACCGTCACGGTATACGGTGATACCTTTGAGCCCTTGTTTCCAACTTTCGAGATAAATCTCCCCTACCCGGTCGACGTTGACGTCGGTTGGCAGGTTGATAGTCGACGAAATGGAATGGGTCGTGTATTTTTGGACGAGGGATTGCATTTGCACCCGTTTGAACCAGTCGATCTCCCCGGCAGTCGACCCGGCATACGGGGACTGGGCGATATCGTCTTTCCCGGTGACCTGTTTCCATTTCAGCAGGGCCGGATGGAACACTTCGAATTCCTCATATGCATCTCCCATATTGTCCACGAAGTCGGCTTTGCCTTCGTTCCCGCCTACGATCTTGCGGCGGCGCTTGTACGAAAGCATGAACACGGGCTCTATTCCGGAAGAGGTCCGGGTGAGCAAGCTGATGGAGCCTGTCGGGGCCACCGTAGAAAGAGAGATGTTGCGTCGCCCTTCCTTCATCATCCGCTTGTAAATCCCGGGGAATTCCTTTTCCAGCATCTGGACGAATTCCGACGTATTCTCCCATTTGGGATCGAATCCTTCGAACGCTCCGCGGGTAATAGCCATGTCGATGGAAGAATCGAATTCACCCTGCAGTTTGACCCGCATAATCTTCTCCACCATATCGAGCGCCTCCAGGGAATCGAACTTGATGTTCAGCCCGGCCAGCGTATCGGCCAGCCCGGTGAATCCCAACCCCGTACGGCGGCCTTTTTTCCCGGTATTATAGAGGAGTTCCCATAGCTCGCGTTCGTTGCGCTTGATGAAATCGGGCTCCGGATCGGCGTCCACTTTGGCCAGGATACGCTCTACGCATTCGAGCTCGAGATCTACCAAGTCATCGTTCAGGCGCTGCCCTTCGTAAGCTACCCGGTAGAATTTGTCGAAATCGAATTCCGCCTTGTCCGAGAACGGGTTCTTGACGAACGAATACATATTGATCGCGATCAGTCGGCAGGAATCCCCTCCCTGCATCGCGATCTCCGAGCACGGGTTGGTCGATTCGTTCTTATAACCCGGGTACACGGACGAAGTCGAATACTTATGCTGGCGGTCCCAAAAAATGATCCCCGGTTCGGCCGTATTGTGGGCCGAAGAGATGATCTTGTCCCACAGTTCGCGGGCCTTTATCGTCTTATTGTACCTCGGATCCGGATCGTCTATCGGCCAACGCTGGGTATATTCGGCATCTTCCTCCACCGCTTTCATGAACTCGTCGGAAATACGCACCGATACGTTGGCGCCGGTGACTTTGGACAGGTCTTGCTTGATGGTAATAAAATCCTCGACATTGGGATGGGCCACATCCATGGTGAGCATCAACGCCCCGCGGCGGCCGTTCTGGGCCACCTCGCGCGTAGTATTGGAAAAACGCTCCATGAACGATACCGCCCCGGTAGTTGTGCCGGCGGCGTTGGACACGATGGAATTTTTGGGCCGCAGGCCGGAAATGTCGACTCCAACCCCACAGCGGCGTTTGAACAATTGGGCTAGCTGCTCGTCGGTATAGAATATTCCGCCATACGAATCGACAACCGAAGGAACGACCACGCAGTTCGACAGGGAAGCGATAATCTCCTTGTTTCCCAGTGCAGTCATTACACTCCCTTGGGGAACGATATAGCCGAACTTATCGAACAGGTGAAATATCTGCTTTTCACCCAATTCCTCGCGCGTTTTTCCATAATCCGACAAACGCGTTTTGCTTTTCACCGGATATTTCTTTTCGATGCGGGCGAATTCCGCAGCCATCCGGCGGTGCATGTCTTCCGGGGATTTTTCCAGAATTTCCCCGTTCAAATCTTTGAGGGCGTACTTTTTAGCCCAGGTCGTGGCAGCCAGTTCGTCGCCGTCGAAATATTTCAACGCGGCGGCTAATACTTCCTGGTAAGGATAGGTTTTCTTTTTTTTCGGAGGCGCTCCGGCCTCACCTGTCGTGTTTTTCATAACAGATAGCTTTTAAAAAGGGCCGTTCGGGTGTCTGCTCCCTGCGGCGAATCCAATATTTATATATTATTATTTTGTTTTTACCACACTAAGTACCTACCTTTAGGTGTTTGGGCGAAGAGCGGCGGCCGGAGAGGCAAAAACGCTGCCTTTTCGGTGAGACAAATGTAAACCTTTTCCCTGTTGCTTGTTCTTAATTTTCAAAACTTTTAGCAAATTAACATACGTTTTTTTTATAATTAATTGACAATCAAAACAAAATCGAAAAATGCCAAAATAAAATAATTTTAAAAGATGATTTTTTTTCTAAAATTTTACTATTTAATATTTTTTTACATCAATAATTATTTTTTAAAAATCAAAGCTCTTTTTCGGCAAAAAACGGAATATTTTTTCCGAAAATTTCCTTTCTCGCTTTTTTCTTGCAATCCCTATTGCCTATCTTTGTCGTAAGCTGAAAAACAAAAACACACATGCGGGCGACACTCGGAAAAAACCAACGGCTGAAAAGTTTAAAACTCATTCGGGAAATCCTTTCGGATCGCAGGAGTGTTGCCAGTTTTCCACTCCGTATGTGCTGGCGCGAGGTGGAAAAAGAAAAAAATACGGCGGCCGCTTTTTTCGTCCCGAAAAAACACTACCGCCACGCCGTAGACCGCAACCATATAAAACGCCTGATGCGAGAAGTTTACCGCACCTCCCGCGAAAAAAACCTCAAAAAATACGACCGGAATTTTGCATTTATCTTTTTCTGGACGGGACGGGAAGTCCCGGATTTTGCCGAAGTGAAAGCCCGTATGGAAAAAGTTTTTGCCCGCTGGCATGAAAAACTGAACGAAAAAAACGAATGAAGATCGAGATATACACCGACGGCTCTTCCCGGGGCAACCCCGGACCAGGAGGATACGGTATCCTCATGCGGGTGGCCGGGACAGGCTACGAAAAGACTTTCAACCGGGGCTTCCGCCTGACCACCAACAACCGGATGGAACTCCTGGCGGTGATCGTTGCCCTGGAAAAACTAAAAACGTCCGGCCATGAAGTCCATATCTATTCGGATTCCAAATACGTGGTGGACGCCGTCGAAAAGGGCTGGCTACAAGGTTGGGTAAAAAAGAACTTCGACGGGAAGAAAAACTCCGACCTCTGGATGCGCTATCTGCGGGCGGCCAAGTACCAGCACGTTACCTTCCATTGGATCAAAGGGCACAACGAGCATCCCGAGAATGAGCGGTGCGACACGATGGCCGTAGAAGCAGCCACCGCACCCCTGAAAACCCTGGCGGCAGATACTGCCTTCGAGACGGAAAACGCCAAATAAACCATTCCATACTATGAAAACGAAAAAACACCGGATATTTTCTATCACGGGTGCGATTGTTATTCTCCTGGCCATCCTTTATCTGGCTGGCCCGCGCCCGGAAAAACCCGTTCTATCTGCCGCTTTCCCAGTAGTGCCCTCTTCCCTGACCGCGCTTCAGGACAGCATAAATGCGGCGGAACAGAGCCTCGGGAATGTAAAAAAAGACAACGAAGCCCGTATTTTCTGGCACGCCGACACGATGGCGCGCACGCAGTACGTTCTATTATACTTGCACGGGTACAGCGCTTCACGGCTCGAAGGCGAACCGGTGACCACCGATTTTGCCGCCCGGTACGGGTGCAACCTGTACGCTCCCCGCCTGTGTGCACACGGACTGGATACGAAAGAGCCGTTGTTAGATATGACCGCCGAATGCCTGTGGGAAAGCGCGAAGAACGCGCTGGCCGTGGCCGAAAAACTGGGCGACAAAATACTGATAATGAGTACATCTACCGGAGGGACGCTCGCTCTCTATTTGGCAGCCACCTATCCGGGAAAAGTCACGGCGCTTATCAATATTTCCCCCAACATCCTGCCAGCCGACTTCGGGGTGAAACTCCTGGATGGCCCTTGGGGATTGCAGATCGCCCGGCTGGTGATGGGCGGCAAGTATATGCCGATAAACCCGGGCTCCTATCACCCGGAGGCCTGGAGCGAAGGAGCGAGGCTGGAGTCCACCGTGCAATTGCAAGTATTGGTCGATGCTACGATGACCCGGAAAACTTTTGAGAAAGTAACGGTACCGTGTCTCACATTGGCCTATTACAAAGATAAAAAACACCAGGATGGCACTGTACGGGTAAGCGAAATCCGCAAGATGGTGTCTGAACTGGGCACTCCGCCCCACGAGAATGTGTACGTGGAACTGCCTGATGTAGGAGTGCACCCGATGGCCAGCGGGATCGTTTCAAAAGACATCCCATCGGTAGAAAAAGCCATTTTCTCTTTTTCGGAAAATATTCTCGGACTGAAAACCGTGAACTAGAATTCGATATCGGACGGGGAAGCGTACCCGTTGATGATCGCGTAGAAGGTGAGCCCGGAAACGGTTTTAATCCCTGTTTTGGCCGTGATATTCTTCCGGTGTGTGAGGACGGTATTGAAACTGATGGACAGCCGGTCGGCGATCTCCTTGTTTATCGCACCGGAGGCTATCTGCCGGAGCACTTGTATCTCGCGGTCGGTCAATGTTTTGCTGCGCTCCTGATCCTCGCAGCCGTCCGAAAAGAAGGTCTCGATAGCCCCCAGTATTTCCTGTACACCGATAGATACATCAAGGCAGCATGCACCGCAACTTTCCCGACCGGGAGAAAGATACATCACTTTTACCCCCGGAAACACTAGCCCGTATGTATCCGCCAACCCTTTGTCGATAAAATAATAGTCGTACTCGCCCGGAAGGCCATTCTCCAGTTCTTCCAGAGGGAACAGATCCGTCTCCACCGGAGAAAAATAGGACACCAGCATATTCTGAAGGCCTGTAGCCCGCAAAGTATCCTGGGAAATGACCGCTATTCTTCGGAGGTTCCGCATCGTTATCCCTGTTTTTTGGCTTTCTCCATCGCCCTGACAGCCGGTTCCAAAATACGGTAACGGATACGGTCATGCTGTTTCACGTCCCGTTCGAGGGCCGACACGGCAAACAGGACGGCATAGCAGAGGTTCCGGTCGTAATTCCCCGTCAAATGCCGGATCATGACGCTCTTTATATCGTGGAGCAGCTCCCATCCGCTGTCCTGAGCATCGTCTTCCTGCCGGATCATCTGCCGGTCGGAAATTTGGGGATGATCGGCACAAAGCCCGGATACGTATGGAAAAAACGAATGCTCATCCCGTTCGATGCGTTCCAACAGTAAATTCCTCGCCCGGGAAAAAATATTTCCCACCATAACCAGAGATGGATTTTGACCGGCGGCCGAGCCGACAAAACCTTTTAAGTGGCGTTCTATATTGGGGAGCTGGTAATTCCGGTAATACAGGTTGGTCTTGCGCAGATAATCCACGATTTGTTCGATATGGAAGGCCGCGAATTTTTTCTCGGGAAAATAATCTTCGTTCAGAAAAGTATTGAGTACCGTCAGGAAAAAGCCGGTATCTATCCCCTGCCCGGCACATACTTCCCCCACCGTTTTGTCGGCCATACCCAGGGAGATGCCGAAACGATCCAGCAGAGGGATCAACGAAACATTTTCTTCAATGATCCCACTGAGTGGCATATCTTCGTATATAAGCAGCATGACTTCTATCGATTATGCGCAAAGGTACGGTTTTTCCCCATACAGGCAGGGCAAAAAAAGTCCGGGCGCCTAAATGGCGTCCGGACGGTGTTTCGATACATGTACCTATTTATTGGCTGCCTTAATATATTCCTGCAGCGCCATCGCCATCGAAGGAGCTTCCGGAGAGGGGGCCTTGATGTCTACCGTAAGGCCGGATGCTTCCGCTTCCTTGAACGTGGAAACCCCGAAAGTGGCAATACGGATATCCCCTTGCTCGAAATCGGGGAAGTTATGGAACATCGATTTCAGGGCGGCCGGGGTAAAGAAAGCCAGGATATCGTATTTTTTATCCTTCAGAGACGAAAGATCCGCGTAAACGTTGGTATACAGGATAGCGCGATCCCATTTTATCCCCGTTTCATCGAGAGTGGCCGGTATCTCCGGGCGCAGGCTGTCGGAAGTAGGCATCAGGAATGTTTCGGAACGGTGCTTTTTTATCAGTTTGACCACGTCCTCGAAAACCTTGCCTCCGATATATATTTTTCGTTTACGGTATACCACATACTTCTGAAGGTAGTAGGCTATCGTTTCCGTCTGGCAAAAATATTTCATGGTATCCGGCACCTTGAAACGCATTTCATCGGCGATACGGAAATAATGGTCTACTGCGTTTTTACTGTTGAGAATGAGCGCCGTATAATTTTTCAGGTCGATCTTCTGCTTCCGGACGGCCGACGCATCCACTCCTTCCACCAGGGAAAAAGGCATAAAGTCGACTTTGACTCCGAATTTCTGCTCCAATTCGCCATATGGCGAACCTTCCGCTTTAGGTTCCTGCTGGGAAACGAGTATGGTTTTTACCTTCATGTTCTGTTAGAATTGCGCTGCCGGGCAGGCAAATGATTTTTTTTGCTCAGACCAATACCTGTTTCAGTATATTCCAGGCGATTAGGGCTGGGCAAATTTCAACGATGCAAAGATAAAAAATAAAATAGAAAAAATAACCTGCATTTTTCAGTAAATACTCAACCATCACGGCCAGGTATATTACAATATAGAAAACAAAGCCCCACAACAATAAATTATCGCCAAAACGGGCGGCCGAAAATCCCGAATAGGTACACAAAAAGAATACAGCCAACCCATACACCCCAAAAGCCAGCCGCATCGCCACTCCTTTTTCAATAGCAACCTGAGCAAAAGCGCGCATGTCAAACAACCACGCCAGAATCATGTCTGTCAAATATCTGAAAAACAAATAGATCAACGCACCGGCAAACACTAACGCCATAAACGGCACTGAAAAACCTTCTCCAAGGTAATTTTCTTTTAGGTACGTCGAAAAAAATACCGAAAAAGTGAAAGCAAACAGCACCACACTCAACACTTGGTAGGCCGTATAGGTGCGCGTATTGCGCTGCTCGGAATTAAGGCCGGAAAAATAAAACAGATGCCGCGTATCGCGCCGGAAGAGTTCGGGGTACATATATTCGAGCAATACGACGAATGCAAACCCGGCCAGCAGCACGAAAAACAGCGGCGAGCTTTCCCCTTCGGCGCGGACGATCTCCATCATGGCTTTACAGGGGGCTTTACGGCAATACTGTCCGGCACATACGGGTCTATCCAACGGCCGCGCAGTTCTTTCTTCCCGACCCGGATGATCACCTCATCGCTTTCCCCGTCCAGGTACAGCACCCGCCGGCCGAGTATCCGGTCCTTGATGGGGAATATATCATATTGGTTGCGCCGCCCCCCGGGAGTCCGGGCGCTGAGCGAAGGCTCGTTGGTATAATAGGCATACATCGAGGCTTTCTGGTAACTGTCGCGGAACAGGACGGGCGCATCTCCTGCCACCTCGTGGATACTGGCCGCCCACTCTTTCTGGTGGTGGTACGGCGTATCGAGCGAAGGAATGAAAAACGCAATACGTATCACAAATAGCAGGGCCGCCGACACGAGCGAAGCGATGACAAAATAACGCGCCTTTCCTTCGCTGCGCAGCACGTAGTGGAACGTGAAATAAATGGCGGGAATGATGGCCACTACCGTCCAGTGCGGCTCCACATGTCCTTTGAATGTCATAAAAAAGAAAAATATCAGGAATCCCCAGAACAGGAACCTCATCGTACGGGCCAGTGGGGTCTTTATTTTCCCGCCCTTCACCACGGCCGCTATCATGACCGGGAACAGGAAAGGGCCGAATACGGCCAGTTGGTTGAGCGGATACTCCCAGGTATACTGGAATTTATAGGCCTTGGTCGCTGTCCGTTCATACAAATGGTAAGTGAGCGACGGGAATCCGTTTTCCACCTGCCATACGATATGCGGGATAAAAAGAATTAGGGCCGTGACCAGCGCCACATAAAAATATTTGTTGCGCAGAAGCTTCAGATTGGCCAGTACGACAAAGAACAGCACGAGTACCCCGTGGTATTTGCTGTACAGCATCGCAGCCGCCAAAATCCCGAGCAGTACCGCTTTAAGGACGTTTTCACTTTTCAAAAACCACCGGTAGGCCAGCAGGAACAACGAAGCGAAGAACAGCAGCGGGCCGTCCGGCACGAGAATAAATCCATACACACTGACCATCGGAATGGACAGCGCGAGCAGGATGAACACATTGACGTATTTATACTTGTCTTTGAACTCGATGATGCGCCACACCGCATACAGGAACAGGGTCGAAGAAATAGCCGAGAACAGGCGGAATCCCAGCACCTTGCCGAACATCTTGATGCCCAGCAACGCAAAAGTCCCCACCATAGGCGGATGGTCGAAATACCCCCACGCCGGGAACATGGCATACATATAATAGTAAGGCTCATCCTCGTTGAGTCCGGAAAAGACCCCCTGGACATAGCTGAGCACGAACCACAGGAGCAGGAATACGCGGAACTTCTCCCGCGCCCACACCGTATCCCGAGTGGTTAGGAAATTCAGTGCGTTCATAGTTTTTATTTGTCAGGAATCCCTCAGTACAACAGCACCGTACCGTGCCGGGCGTCGTACATCAGGATATATACGTCGGTATTGATATATCCCCCCCCGAGGTATTTGATGAACCGGAAACGGTCGGCTACCTGTTCGCTGGGATGGGATGTGATCGCTTTCTCGTTGTCGGGCTCTACCGCCATACGGGTCAGCAGGTCGTACGTCACGTCGAAACCGGAAAGTGAATACGTACCCGGAACCTCGCGGTAACGCTTGCGGAAACTGCGGACAAAATCATGATACTGCGCCTTGCCCGTATTCTCAAAATGGCGCTCGGCATAGATGAAACGGGCGCGCGACGCAGCCTGCCCCCGGGTATCCTCCATGAGTTTTTTGGCGCGGGTATCCGCTTCAAAACCATAGACGTCCACTTCGTCCAGCCGGTTGGACTGTTCCACGGCCTGAAGCACCTCCACGGTCGTGGACGAGGTAAGGGCCGGTACTACCAGGGACATCGGAACTCCTTGCTTGATCATTTCCCCCAAACGGCGGGCATTCTCCCCCAGATCCGTATCGAGTACCGCAATACCGGAGGAGCCGGCTACGGAAGACAAGGCTCGCTTAATCTTTTCTATTTGCACGGCCTGCTGGGTGGACGAAGCCACGATAACGATATGCTGGGGGGAGGCCATATTGTCTTTCATATAACCGAGCATCGCATCCTGAAGGTCTTCGGCCGAAGCGGACACCTGGAGGATATTGAAGGAGCCCACCACATTGTGCTTGGTGGAGAACGGTGACACGACGATCGCTTTCTTTCCATCCAGATTCCGGGCCACGCGTTCCACTATTTCCGCAAACAACGGGCCTATAATTACGTCGGTCTGTGAAAAGTCGTTCGCCCTCATCAGGCTGTCTACCGCCACTGTATCCCGCCGGGTATCGAACACCCGCACATCGGCGACCAATCCCTGCCCGGCCAGCGAATCGAGGGCCATTTTCACCCCCATATAAAAGCTCAAAGCGACCTGGGAATCCGCCAGGCGCTTGGCCGGCGGGGCCCCGATCAGCGAATCGGCCCTGTCCAGGTAAAAAGGAAGCATGACGTCTACTTTCAGGAAACGTTTGACGTCGAGTTGTTCGGCAGCCGGGGTAGCGGCCGGCAGATCGTGCCGTACCGTATCGACCCCCACCACCCACGAAGAGGACTGCACGGTATCGCGGGGCCTTTCCTGACCCTGCGGGCGGGTCTCGGGTCGGAATTGATCCTGCCGGCCCGGCCTGTTCGTTACCTGTCCGGAAGGCGTAATAGCCTGAGAGCGCCCCTGTGTTTGAGCCTGAGTTTGAATTTGGACCTGGGTTTGTGTCGGTTCCAGCACTTTATCCTCCACACTTACCACCGGTATACGCAGCTCCATCCCTATTTTGAGTACGGAGGTCTTGAGTTCCGGATTGTATTCTTTGAGCATATCCTGGGTGATGCCCCACTGCCGGGATATTCCGTATACCGTTTCCTTGGGAACCACTACATGGGTAGTGAATTCGACCGGTTTGGGAGGCTCGGGAACAGCGGGCTGCGGATTCAGGGCAGCCAGCGCTTTCTGCCGTTCCCGCTCCTTCCGCTCTTTTTTAGACGGCACCACCAGAATGTCGCGCGCTTTTACCTCGCGGCCTTTATATTCCTTATTGTATTCTAAAAGTTCGTCCACCGTCATACCGACCCGATCGGCGATGGTCTGCATCGTGTCGCTTTTTTTCGCCCGGTATGTCTCCACCGCCTGGGCATTTGCCGGCAGGGAGAACGCTGCCAAGACCAGAACGGCTATGGCTCTCTTGAAAAATATTGGCATATTTCGTTATATGTTTTTTCTATTCTTCCTTTTTCTCTCCGGCATGCCGCCCGTGGAGTGCCGCGTCCTTCTCCTTTTTCTTTTTTACAAGAATTGAAAAAGCCACACCTAAGCTTATGCCGACAGACAGTCCGAGGGCTAAATTATCCAGAGCTACCCCTAAAACCACTCCCCAAAGCATCCCCATACCTATACCCAAAGAAAGAGGGTTGGCTTTCCCGCTATCGCCGCGGAGGCGCGCTTTGCGGCAGCGCCCGGTTTGATCCGGATATTGTGTTTCCATTTATACCAGTCGTTTTACTCCCATTCGATGGTGGCCGGCGGCTTGGAACTGATATCGTACACCACGCGGTTTACCCCTTTTACTTTGTTGATGATATCGTTGGATACCTTGGCCAGGAACTCATAGGGCAGATGCGACCAGTCGGCCGTCATTCCATCGGTAGAACCGACGGCGCGCAGGGCCACTACCCGTTCGTAGGTACGTTCGTCACCCATCACGCCCACCGACTGTATCGGGAGCAGGATAGCCCCGGCCTGCCATACCTTTTTGTAAAGGTCCCACTGGCGTAGGGATGAAATAAAGATATCGTCCACTTCCTGGAGGATCTGCACTTTTTCAGGCGTGATATCGCCCAATATCCGGATGGCCAACCCCGGCCCCGGGAACGGGTGGCGGGAGAGGAGTTCGTCGGAAATGCCCAGGGTAGCCCCCACCCGGCGCACCTCGTCCTTGAACAGAGTGCGGAGCGGTTCGACTACTTTCAGTTTCATGTAATCGGGAAGGCCGCCTACATTGTGGTGGCTTTTAATGGTAGCCGAAGGGCCTTTTACGGAGCACGATTCTATCACGTCGGGATAGATCGTACCCTGCGCCAGCCATTTGGCATCTTTTATCTTGGCAGCCTCGGCATCGAACACTTCGATGAACGCCGCGCCGATGGCCTTGCGTTTCTTTTCAGGATCGGTCACCCCGGCCAAGGCCTTGTAAAAGCGCTGAGAAGCGTCGACTCCTATTATGTTCAGGCCCATATCCTTGTATTGGGCCAGTACGCTGTCGAACTCGTTCTTGCGCAGCAGACCGTTATTGACGAAAATACAGGTGAGGTTGTCGCCTATCGCCCTGGACAGCAGTACGCCCGCCACGGTCGAATCCACACCTCCGGAAAGTCCCAGCACGACCCGGTCGTTGCCTACGGTCTCCTTGAGCGCCCGCACCGTGCTTTCCACAAAAGAATCCGGCGTCCAATCCTGTCTCAAACCCGCTACACCGACCAAAAAATTGCGGAGCAGTTGCATGCCGTGTTCGGAATGGTACACCTCGGGGTGGAACTGGATACCGTACGTATCCTCGCCGTCCACATGGTAGGCCGCTACGGACACATCGGCCGTGGAAGCGACGATCCGGAAGCCTGAAGGAAGGGTTTTGATCGTATCCCCATGGCTCATCCATACCTGCGTCCCCACCGGGATGTCCTTCAACAGCGGATCCGAGGCGTCTATCTTGACGATATTGGCCCGGCCGTATTCCCTCACCTGGCTGGGCATTACCTCCCCGCCGTATTTTTGTGCCATATATTGCGCCCCGTAACATACGCCCAACAGCGGCATTTTGCCGCATATCCCCAGATCTATCTGGGGGGCGTCGGGCTGGCGCACCGAATAAGGGCTCCCGCTCAGGATAACGGCCCCGTAGCCGGACACGTCCGGCAATTTGTTGAACGGGTGTATCTCACAATAAATGTTGAGTTCGCGCACGCGGCGTGCGATCAACTGCGTGTACTGCGATCCGAAATCGAGTATGAGGACTTTGTTCTGCATAAATCCGGGCTTCGGCCCTATTTTTTAGTTTAGTATTTTCGTTTTTACCGTCCCTTTTTGTCCACCGGGGACACCCGGTCTAGTCGGCGATCTGGAAACGGGCCCGCATCTGGTAGCTGAGCTTGATCTTGACTACATCGGCCATATTCCCGCCACCCGTATCGGCGGCGGCTTCTTCGAGCATTACATTGCTCTGCTTATATTGTGGAGCCCCGTAAAACCCACTCTCATTAGGTTCTTCCACGGCTATCACTTCGCCTACTTTCTTTCCCAAGGCCTCCAGAAGGTATCCGGCTTTGTAGCGGGCCGCTTTCAGCGCCTCGATCTTGCCTTTCTCCCGGTAACGGGCGATATCCTTGTTTTTCAACTCGGCAATATTCATATATTCGATACCGCGCGTACCGACATTGCGGACTATCGCATTGACCGTTCCAAAATTGTATACCCGTACCTGGAATTGTTTGCCCACCAGAAAATCCCGGCCCTGTTCGCGCCAGGAATCCCCTATGCCCTGCACCGATATATCCTCTTTCTTCACGCCTGAACGGACCAAAGCGGCAGTAAGGTCTTTTTCGATGCGCTCCAACGGAACTTTCGTTTTATAATCTTCGGGCTTGGCCTTGCGGGCAAATTCTTCCTCCCAATATTCCTTTATCCGGATCGAAAGGATGATTTCATCCGGTTCGACCTCTATTTCCGAATTGCCCGTCACATCTATATAACGTACAGGCTGGGGCGAGACCGTCTGCGCCGCGGCGGGAGCCGCGGCAAAGAGCGACAGAATGAATAAAACCAAAATTTTGCGCATGACTTTTGCCGATTAAATTGATTACCCTCCAAATTAGAAATTGGGCGAGAAGGATTTTTTGTCATAGAACTCGCTGATCGCTTCGATGACCTCGTCCGGAGTATCGACCAGTTTTATCAGGTGTAAATCGTCCGGAGCGGCCATACCATCGGCCACCAGGCGTTCTTTGATCCAATCGAGCAATCCTTGCCAGTATTCCGTGCCGACCATCACGATAGGGTACATAGCCGATTTACCGGTCTGTATCAAAGTGAGCGCCTCGAACAACTCGTCCAACGTACCGAAACCTCCGGGCATCACCACGAATGCCTGGGCATACTTGACGAACATCACCTTACGGACAAAGAAATGACTGAAATACACATTTTTATCCTTATCGATGAACGGATTGGAATTCTGTTCGTGGGGCAGTTCGATGTTCATCCCGCATGAAGTACCCCCGCCGAAATAAGCCCCTTTGTTGGCTGCCTCCATAATACCGGGGCCGCCGCCGGTAATGATACCGAATCCCATGCCCGTCAATTTATAAGCGACCTGTTCGGCCAGTTTGTAATATTTCGTACCGGGTTTGATCCGCGCCGAGCCGAAAATGGATACGCAGGGCCCGATCCGGGCCATGATGTCGAACCCGCTGACAAACTCGCTCATCACCTTGAAAATGGTCCACGAATCGTTGGTCTTTATTTCATTCCACGTATGGGGCTTGAAGTCCCGGCGTATCTGTTGTTCTATTTCACTGATCTGCAACCCGTTGTTGTTGTCTTTTTCCATATTTACAGTTATTGTTCTTCTTCTTGTTTTTCTTTTACATCCTTCAGCGACAGAAGGGCCGTGATCCCGTTATGGTCGCTGGCATCGCTGTGGATAGTGGAGAAGCGGTTCACCTTGAAGGCTTCTTTATCCGAAAGGATAAAATCGATGCGCAAGGGATACAATTTTATCTCCCGGAAAGTCTTCCCCAAGCCGAAACCGGCCTTCGCAAAGGCGTCGTCCATATTATCCCCTTCCAATTTGAGGAAAGAATAGGAGAACGGCGTATTGTTGAAATCCCCCGCTACGATACAGGGATACGGCGATCGGTCCATACTGGCCCGCACAGCCTCTACCTGGGCCTGCTGGCGGACAAAACCGGAATTTATGCGCCATAAAAGGCCTTTTGCCCGGCTCTTCAGTTTGTCCGAAGAGAGGGACGCGAGCTCGTTCACCTCATCGGCCGTAATGCCGAGCGACTGCAGGTGCACACTATAGACCCGCACGATTTTTTTATCCGGAAGCAAAATATCGGCATAGATAGCGTTGTTCTGCGTCCGCTGGAAATTGAGCGTCCCCTGCCCCACAATAGGATACCGGGAAAAAATAGCGTCCCCGAACCAGCCATGGTTCTGCACATACGAGTATTTCAATTCGGGAAGGCTTATCTTCCGGGGGGCATATTCCTGAAAACAAACGATATCGGGTGCGTATTTTACGATCTCGCGGTGTATTTTTTCCGCAGGATTGTCGCCTTTGCTTTTTTTATAACTGAAACCATGCACGTTATAACTGACAATACGGAGTGTATCGGCGCCATCGGGCTTGCTGGAGGAGCCTATCGCGAAAAAATGACCGAGTTGGCCTATCCCCACCAACAACGCGAAAACCGAATAGAGGACGAATATATTCAACCGTACGGCCCAGAGTATTACGAAGAAAATATTGACGATGATCAGAAACGGCACCACAAATCCTACCGTCGAAATATAAGGCAGCGTCTGGGGTGAAAAATGGGGACAGATGAACGCGACCGCCAACGCTATTGCGCACAGGATATTGATCGCTTTTACTACCCATTTGACTATGAACATATTGCCTCTTATTTTTCCTACGACCGGGGACGCCGGTAAGAAGTTGCAATTTATAAAAAAAATACATACCTGCCACGCTGTAAGGGCGCTTGATTTCAGCCCGGACGTAAATTCCGGCATACCCGGCGCGGAACTTAACACATTTTCCGTAAATTTGTACCGGGCAAAGCCCTTAAATCAGTTCCCGCAACGTATGTACAAGAACCCCCTGAAAACAGACAACGCAAAAGGCATATTCTTCGGTCTGTTTGCAGCGGTAACGTTCGGGTTCCTCCCTTTCTTTTCGATACCCCTGATGGGGGCCGGGCTGCCGATATCTTCCCTGCTGTTCTACCGTTTCGTGTTCGCGGCCGTCATCCTGACGGTATTCGTGCTCATAAAACGGATAAACCTGCGTATCACCCGCCGGCAATTTTTCATCCTGATCCTGTTGGCCGCCATGTACGTAGCGTCGGGCACAGGCTTAGTGCATTCTTACATGTATATCCCCAGCGGGGTGGCCACGACCATCCATTTCATCTATCCGGTCATCGTTACCGCCATCATGATATTCGTGTTCAAGGAGCGGCGCTCGAAAACCATCTTCACGGCTATGTTCATGGCCGTAGCCGGAGTGGCACTGTTGTGCTGGTCGCCGGACGGCTCACTGGATATGCGGGGCATTATATGGGCGGGATCGACGATCTTCTGGTACGCCTCGTACCTGATCATCGTGAACCGTTCGTCGGTCAGCACAGTACAGAGTATCCCCATGATGTTCTATATATTCGTGATCGGGTCTTTCCTGTTCGCCCTGACGACCCTGGCCGAAGGCGGACTGCAACCACTAAATACGGCATACGAGTGGAAGATGATCGCGGGTGTGGCTGTCCTATCCACCGTCATTCCCAATATCGCGCTGCTCAAGGCGGTAAAGAATGCCGGGCCGGTGGTGACGTCCATCCTGGGATCGGCCGAACCGCTTACCGCCATGGTGGTGGGGATCCTGTGCCTGGGGGAAGGTTTCAGTTCCCGTTCGGTGCTGGGGTTCGTATTGGTGATATGCGCCGTATTCCTGGTGATACTCAACAAGAACCGCGAAAACAACCCGTTTGTCAAACTGCAGAAATATTTCAGCCTTCAGAAACAGAAAGGCCATCTGAAAACGTAAATTTTATACCCAAACACGGATGACGCATTTTATTTTCCTTGCCGCACTTTTACTGCTCACCAGCATTATCTTGAGCAAGACCTCTTACAAATTCGGCATGCCGTCCCTGATCCTTTTCCTGATAACCGGTATGCTGGCCGGATCCGAGGGCATCGGGGGCATCGAGTTCGACGATTACCGTTTCGCTCAGTTCATCGGAAATATCGCCCTGATATTCATCATGTTTTCCGGAGGGTTGGAGACCAAATTCTCCACCATCCGTCCCATCCTGTGGGAAGGAGTTATTTTATCCACCCTGGGGGTATTACTGACGGTATTCGTAGTCGGAGGGTTCGTCTACCTGGTGACGGATTTTTCGCTACTGGTGTCCCTGCTGATAGGTTCCATCGTATCGTCCACGGACGCGGCGGCGGTATTCGGGGTGTTCCGAAGCCGGAAAATGGGGCTCAAGCACAACCTGCGCCCCCTGTTGGAGTTGGAGAGCGGATCCAACGATCCGATGGCCTACATCATGACCACGACGTTCATCTACCTGATCCAGGAGCCCTCCACCTCGTTCGGAAGCATGGCCTTCCTGTTGGTAAAATCCATTACATTGGGTACCGTAGCCGGCTGGGCCTTCGGAAAGGCCGCCCTCTGGCTGATCAACCGGATCAAACTGGATACGGAAGGACTTTATCCCGTATTGGTCATGGCTACGACATTGCTCACTTTTTCGGCCACCGACCTGATCGGGGGCAACGGCTTTCTGGCCGTCTATATCTCGGCCGTCATCCTGGGCAACGGGAATTTCGTGCACAAACGCAGCCTGACGCAGTTCAACGACGGGCTGGCCTGGTTGATGCAGGTGGTGATGTTCCTCATGCTGGGACTGCTGGTGTATCCCTCGAAGATCGTCCCGGTAATAGGCATCGGCCTGGTCATCTCGTTCTTCATGATCCTGGTGGCGCGCCCGCTGGTAGTCTTTATCCTGATGGCCTTTTCCAAGTTCTCGGTCAAGGACAAAATATTCATCTCCTGGGGCGGGCTCCGCGGGGCCGTACCGATCGTCTTCGCCTCCTACGCCCTGGTAGCCGGCGTGCCGCATGCCAATACGATATTCAACATCGTATTCTTCATCTCGATTTCCTCGGTGCTTATCCAGGGCACATCCCTCCCGTTCATGGCGCGGCTGCTGGGGCTCAACCTGCCTGCCAGCGACGCCCGGCAACATCCATTGGACTACGAGACATCCGAAAGCTTCAAAAGCGAACTGGTGGACGTGAACGTGGAAGACGGGTCGTTCATCATGGGAAAAAAGATCGTCGACCTGGACATTCCCCATTCGGTGATGATCATCCTGATCTACCGGAGCCGCAAGTACTTCGCTCCGAACGGCTCGACCGTCATCGAAAAAGGGGACGTACTGACTCTGATGTCCGAAAGCCGGAAAGATATCCGGACGATGAGCGATATGTGCCGGAAAACACCCCCTGAAAGCGGGAAGGGGCTGAAATTGCCAAAATTTCATTAATAACCCCGTTTAAACAGCCTTATTAGGCCGTTCGTCTACCCTTTAACACATAAAATACAAAAAAACCGCGCCGACTATTCCGTTAATTTATACATTTGTGGCGTTTTACCAACACTAGAAAATATATGTCGAAGTTCAACAAGATTATCATACTGTGTGCCGCTCTGTGCGCCTCGGTTCTTTCCTGCGACAGGGTCGACGATCTGAGTAACGAAACAACCATCGACAGTTTCGCCGTGACCGGCGTAGCCCCTGGCAATGTGACCGTGGAAAGCGTAGATCTGATCCTCACCCCCGAAAACCCCGACGGGAACAAAATCGTCATCAACACCGATGCCTCCAACAGCGATTATCCGGTATCCGTGCTGGTCGACGTGAAATACTCGAACGCAGAAAAGATATTTTTCATCCCGGCCAAGGATGAAAGCGTAGAGTGGGATTTTATGAGCCCGCTGGAATTCAGCTACGGCGAATCGTATAAATTCGTGCTTATCGCCGAAAGCGGACTGGTAAATACCTACACCATATCCCTGACCGACAATGCTACGGGCGGAGGCGGTTACCTGGAAGATCTCTACCAGATCCCGAACAGCGATTTCGAGCAGTGGATCAACGTAGGGACCAACAAAGTGAACATCAACCCTACGTCCATCGAAGGAAACAGGTACTGGTGTACAGCCAACAATTATTTCGTGCAGGGTACCCATCCGTTGGAGAGCTCCAACGGCCTGTGCGCACAGATGGTGACCAAAAAAGTCGATTTCGTATACCGTACCATTGCGGCCGGCACGACATTCACCGGGAAATTCTCGACCAACGTCAACCTGGAAAATCCGCGGCAAATGACGTTCTTCGGCTCACATTTCATCAAACGGCCTAAATCCATGACGTTCCGCATGAACTACAAAGCCGGCGACCAGCTGCAAAAAGTGGAAAATGGGGCTTTCGTCAACCTTCCGGGCAAAGACAAGGGCGAGGCCTGGATACAACTGCTCAACTATAACGGTGTCGGCGAAATGGAATACCACAAGGAAACCACTCCTGGCGTTACAGTATTGGGCTCAGGTCAGCTGTCCATAGACGATACCAACGGGTGGATCGAAGTGACCATCGACGTAACCTACACGAATACGGCTATCAATCCCAATTACATCGCCATCGTATTCACCTCGAGTGTACGCGGAGATTACTTCGAAGGGGCTCCCGGCAGCACTTTGCTGATAGACGACGTTAGACTCAATTACTGATTCACTGCACTGAATACCAAGATAAGATGAAAACCAAGATATACCTCTTCTTAATAGCCCTGTTCGCCTGCCCCGCCCTATGGGCTGCAGACGGGCAGAAAAGCTCGGAACCTGAAAAAAAGGACACTATCGTGCTCAAGCGCCGCATAGCGCTTGGCGTACAGACCGGCACGGATATCGGCGGGGCCGTACCGTTCCCCTTCAAACATATTCCCGACAAGTTCAATCCCTATCCGCAGCTATCCATTTCCCTCGGAGCGAAGATAACCATCCCCCTGAAAGATGAAAAATGGGCCCTGGGCGCGGAAGTGACTTACAAGCGGGTCGCCCTCGATGCCGACGCACGGGTGGAAAACCAACGCTTCGACGGCAAAGACCAGGGAGTGCCTAAAACACAATACTATTCGGGAACGGCGGAGATGAGCATGGGATTCAATATGATCGAAGTGCCCCTTTACGCCAAATACGCTTTCACTTCCGGAGGAAGCCACAAACTGCTCTTCGGAGTATACGGAGCCTACTACCTGAACAGCAAATTCAAAGTGACGGCCACCAAAGGATATGTAGGCAACGAACCGGACGAATACCGGAATTCCGTCACTCCCGATGCCCCGATCCATATGGACTTCTCTTCTTCGGTCGGCAAATGGGATGCAGGTCTGCTGGTGGGTTACGAAAAGACCCTCCTCTCCCGCTTTAACATCGGTCTGCGAGTGACCTGCGGGCTGAAAGACATTTTCAAATCCGACAACAAGTATTTCGATTACAAGATGCTGCAGATGCGCGGAACCCTCACTTTGAGCTACGACCTGTTCGACCTGCGCACAAAGGCAAAAAGATAAAAGTCCGGTATCGGCGCTAACTAATAAAAAACCGGGAAGATTCGTAAATCTTCCCGGTTTTTTATGCAACTTCAGAAAAGTTATTTCTTGGCAGCGTCGATAGATTGTTTGCGGAATTCCTTGAACAATTTGGTGAGTTCCAGAGATGCCTTGCGGGCACGGGTACCAGCAGCCTTGTTGCCTTTTACTACGTTAGCCTCGGCATCCTTGACAAAACCGTCAATCTGCCCTTTGATCTGATCAAGTAACTTTTTCATATCGAAAACGAATTTTTAGTTAAATATAAGTGTTAATTGTGTTTGTCGTTGGATATTCTAAACGCCTTTCCGTAAGGCTAATTACCATTCTCACTTGCAAATATATTCATATTTCCATATAAGAAGAAATATTATTGTTAAAAAAAATTACAGAATCCTGTTTTTAACACAATTAAAAAAAACATTTTCCGCATTCCCCGGTCATCCGAAAAACAACCGCATCCCGGGGATTCAGGCGATCCCTATAAAATCCACGGAAAACGAAAGCAAGGTTCGTCGTACAGGCAGTAATCGGCCGTCCCGTTCACCGCAAAAGTACGTACCACAGCTGCCTGAGAGAGTAATTCCTTGGCAAAATTGATCGTCGTACCCGTCTTTATCCGATCTTCTACCAGCAGTATCCTTTTTCCCCGGAAATCGAAATCGATCTCATGGAGCAACTTAGGCCGGTCGTAAAGTTTGTTCTGGCACTCGTCCCGCAGGTTGAGCTTCAGCAGATATACCGGCAGACCCAATTTGCGGCACAGGATGCCGGCAGGCAGGATACCGCCGTCTGCAATGGCGACGATCATATCCAGCGGTTCGTCTATCTGCAAGGCTCGGAAGCGACCCATCACTTCGTCGAACGGTTTCGTATTCATAGTTCCCCTATTGTTTAGCGTTAACGTATTGTGATAAAGCCGCCGAGCATCGACCCGACTGCCGAGAGTTTGCGGGAAGTTTCTTCCCATTCGCTTTCCGGCTCGCTGCCGGGGACGACCCCGCCTCCGGCATATAGTATGGCATCCTCCTTAGCCACCTGCAGGCAGCGGATATTCACGTAGAGTTCGGCGGAGTCCTCGCCCGCCATATTGAGTTCGCCCAGATACCCGCCGTAAAACTCCCGCGGATAGCCCTCGTAGCGCCGGATAAACTCCATCGCTTCTTTGCGGGGATACCCGCACAAAGCCGGAGTGGGCGCTAAATTCTTGAGCAAAACATTCATATCCATATCCTTGGGTGCCTGTCCATTTATATGGCTGCACAAGTGCACCACAGGGCCGGCCACTTGGTTGCCCGGTTTCGATACGCTCACCGTAGCGACCCCGCTGCACTCCAGCGCATCCTTAATAAATACACTCACAATGGCCTGCTCCTCCACGTTTTTCGTATCCCAGCGGTACATTTGCTCCCCCTGGTACGGTATCGTGCCGGCCAGCGACATCGTGTGGATTTCTTTTCCCCGGCGCAGCAAAAGCAACTCCGGCGTCGCTCCCGCCCATTGCCCTACCTGCGGGTGCGAGAAGTAATACACGAACGATTCCGGGTATTTCGCACACATGGCAGCGAACAACCCGGCCACGTTGATATAGGCATACGGTATTTTCACACAGCGGGAAGTGACTATCTTTTTCAGCACCCCTTCACTTAAGGCATCCAACGCCTTTTCCACCAAGGCCGTATAATGCTGCTTCAGGGATATTTCATCCCCGTAATCGAATACCGCCTCTTCATCCGTGCGCGCATAAGGCAGATCCGAGACCGGAATGCGCGTAAGAGCGGCCGGTCGTAACAATACGGCCGGCACGCTGTCCGAAGCGAACGGTGCGAATACAAAACCCCGGTCTTTCCCGGCGTCCGTGACCACATTTAATTCCGGATCGTGGTCTATCACGATCCTCACTTCATTTTCTCCCGGGGCGCGGTATACGGCAAAAGGAAAATTCCCTTTACAAAGGGCCTCCATGATCGCCGTAAAGTCTTTCTTCTCTGCCATACCCTATCGTTTTTCCCGGTTCTTGGGTAGTATTACGTTGGTCACTTTCCCGACGGAGACCAGGCGGCCGTCCTGTGTGCGGACCTCGACCTGCCATACCTGGGTCGTACGGCCTACATGAACTGCCGTAGCGGTGGCCGTGAGCATATCGCCCAGTTTACCGGGGCTTATATGGGAGACCGACACGTCTATCCCCATCACAATCTCCGTTTCGGGATCCATGAAAAGGTAAGAGCCGGAACTCCCGGCAGTCTCTATCAGGGCGAGCGTAGCGCCCCCGTGCAGCAGGCCTTCCGTGCGCGAATGAAGGGGGGTAACTTCCATCATGCAGGTGATGGTGTTTTCTCCGGCACCGGTATAGCGGATGCCAAGCGCTTCCATCAGCGTGCCCGGACATATCGCATTCATGCGGGCCAGCGCTTGTTCTTCGGTCAGTTTTATCCTTTCTCTCAAAATAAAATGGGTTTTGGGTGATTATAATTCGATCTCGAGCGTATCGTAAGCCAAATGTACCCCTTCGGGCAGTAGTTTCTCCGCCTCGGCGGCAAAGCCCATCGCCTCGCTGATATGCGTGAAATAGGCCTTTTTCGGCGCGATACGCTGCACCACTTCCAGCGATTCGGGCAGTATCATATGCGTGGGGTGCGGGTCGCTGTGCCGCAGGCAGTTCAGCACCAGCACATCGAGGCCTTCGAGCAGCTTATACGAACTCTCGTACATGGTCTTCACATCTGTCAGGTACGCCATATTGCCGATCCGGTATCCGGTTACCCCGATCCAGCCGTGACTGGCCGGTATAGGGATTACTTTTACATCGCGCACGTAAAAAGGCTCGTCGGTAATGACGTGTTCGGCCACGTCGGGCGCACCGGGATAACGGGCGGCCCCCTGGGCGAATACATAGGCGAACCGGGCGTGGAGCGACTCTATTACATCCTCTTTGGCATAGATATCGATATCATGGCTGCGGAAATAACAAATAGGCCGTACGTCGTCCAATCCGGCGGTATGGTCGGCATGGGCGTGGGTGAACAGGATTCCGTCCAGGTCGGACAAACCGGCCCGGAGCATTTGGTACCGGAAATCCGGCCCGCAGTCCAGCAAAATGATATGCCCGCTATCGGTCACCACGGCCGCCGAGGTACGCAGGCGGTTGTCCCGTGGGTCCTTCGAACGCGACACCGGACTTTTGCTCCCTATCATCGGTACCCCCTGCGAGGTACCCGTTCCCAAAAATATCAATTTCATCCGACTATTGTCTTATCCGTTCAATGTTTTACATATTCGGCCTTGTGCGTCACGTTTCCGCGGGTGAACAAGCGGATCAGTTCCCCAACCCACAGTACGGCCGAAGAACCGGCCACCACCCATATCCACTGCTGTCCGGTGAGCGGCACCACGCTGAACGCTTCGCCCCCGAAAGTGACGATCAACACCTGCCCTATCATAATGGCCAGTACAATGAGTACGAACGCCGAACTGCGGCCCAGATGGTAGAAGGCCGAATGGCCCGAGGAGAACGCCCTTACGTTGAGAAGGTTCCACACCTGCATCATCACGAACAGCGTAAAGAACATCGAAAGTTCCGTCGGGGTCAGGACACTGCCGGTATAATAGAACCAGCCGAGCACCGCCAGAAGCGCCGCCGCGGAAAGTCCTCCTGTAAGGAATATCGCGTGTTTCATTCCCTTGGTGATGATGAAAGCGGAGGCATCCCTCGGGCGCTCTTTCATCACGCTGCGGTCGGGCGGCAGCGAAGCCAGTGCACCGGCCGCCAGCGTATCCATAATGAGGTTGACCCAAAGCATCTGCGTCACGCTCAGCGGGGCCTCCCCGCCCAGGGCCGAGCCCAAAAAGACCACGACCAGGGCTACCAGATTGATCGTAAGCTGGAATACGATGAAACGCTGGATGTTTTTATAAAGCGAACGTCCCCACATCACTGCCGTCGATATCGAAGTGAACGAATCGTCGAGGATCGTGATATCGCTGGCTTCCTTGGCTACCGAAGTGCCCGTCCCCATCGACAGCCCCACATGGGCGAAATTGAGCGCCGGGGCGTCGTTCGTCCCGTCGCCGGTGACGGCTACCACCTCCCCGCGTTTCTGGAGCAGCTGCACCAGCCTCTGTTTGTCCATCGGCCGGGCGCGCGCCATGATCTTTATATGTTCTACCCTATCGTAAGCCTGCTGGTCGGAAAGGGCGGCGAATTCGGGCCCGGTGATGATATTGCGTTCCGTATCCTGTGCCGGATCCCAAAGCCCGATCTGCCGGGCTATTTCCCGGGCCGTAGCCGGCGTATCGCCCGTGACGATCTTCACGGCGACACCCGCATGGAGGCATTCGGAAATAGCCTCCCCTACGTCCGGTCGCACCGGGTCGGAAATAGCGGTGATCCCAAGGAATACGAGGCCTTCCCCGGCCAGTTTTTCCAGCGATGCCCGGATATCTTTTTCCGCCACCTCCCGGTAAGCGAAACCGAGGGTACGCATCGCCTGGTTCTGGTATCCGGTAAGAGTCTCCCGCAGGCCCGGTTCGTGCGATACGGCATTTTCCAACCCGTCCGCAGTAGCTACGAGCAGGGATTTGGAGAACACAATCTCCGGCGCCCCTTTGACGAATAAAAGATAACGCCCTCTCGCATCCCGCACGAGCGTGGCCATATATTTTCGCTCGGTGGAGAAAGTGAGCTGAGACACTATTTCCACTTCATCCCTTATCTGCTGGTAATCCTGCCCCTGGGCACGGAGCCACAATAACAAAGCTCCTTCGGTCGGATTGCCGATCGCATGTATTTTGTCGCTGTCGGCCGTTTCGAGGAACGCAGTCGAGTTGGCCGCGATGCCCACCTTTACCAGATAGGATAGATCGTCGCCGGTCAGCACGGCGCCGTCCTTGAGCCCGTAGAAATCGGTTTGGTAAACCTGCATCCGGTTCTGGGTGAGCGTACCCGTCTTGTCCGTACAGATGACCGTGATAGCCCCCATCGTCTCGCAGGCGTGCATCTTGCGTACCAGGTTGTTGGATTTGAGCATCCGGCGCATGCTCAGCGCCAGCGACAGGGTCACGCTCATCGGAAGCCCTTCCGGCACTACCACCACGATCAACGTGACAGCCACCATCAGGTAACCGAGTATCTCGGCCAGTACGCCCATCGGCACCCAGTTGGCTTCGTTGGCCGGGTCGATGCCCAGGGCGAACTCCACGCCGATGAACACGGCCACCACGCCCGCAGCCAAAAGGCCCCACACCCACCATTTGCTCCGTTTTATCCAACGCGGCTGTTCGGCACCCTTGCGGAAAATAGCCGCTACGTCGTAGATGATCTTCACCCATACTTTAGTCCCGAAGATCAGGAAGGCCCCAACCAACACCCACAGGGAGATGGACTGAAGCGAGCCGAAGTCGGGGATACCCAGTAAAGTATCGCGTACGAACAGCAGCACGAATATCAGCATGGCAAAAGCGAAGCCCATCGCGCTGATGAACTTGGCCAGTCCTTCCAATTGCCGGTTGAGCGGGGTTTTCTCTTCGCTTTTGGCCGTCGATTCGCGGGCTACGTTCCCGAAATCCGTCGCATCCCCTACCGCCGTAACGACCATCTCGCCCCGGCCGTCCACTACCGTGGTGCCGCGCATGACCATGTTGGAAGGATAAGTGGCATCGGCCTCGAAACCGGCCTCATCCGTCGTTTTATCTATCACCGGCTCCCCGGTCAGGGCGGATTCGTTCACCTGCAGCGACACCGCTTCCGTCAGCCGCCCGTCGGCCGGTATCTCGTCCCCCTGCGCCAGGATAACCACGTCGCCCACTACGACATCCTTGCGGGGTATCTCGTGCACAGCCCCGTCCCGGTATACCTTTACCGGCACATCGTCATTTACCTGGTTGAGCAGGTCGAATTTTTTTCCGGCATCCCACTCGAAGAAAAAACCCACGCACGTAGCCAAAAGGATGGCTACGATGATGCCTATCGTTTCGATGTACTCCCCGGAAGTAGCCGCTATCAGGAACGACAGCAGCGCGGCGACCAAAAGGATCTCGATGATCGGATCCTTGAATTTTTCCAGCAGCAGTTTCCAGACGGAGTCCCGTTTAGCCGGAGTGACGATATTGGCGCCGTGTTTACGGCGGCTTTCCTCGGCCTGCGCAGAGGAGAGCCCTTTAGCGGTTTGTGCCATGTACAGTATCTGTGTATTTCCTTAAGATTGTAATTTACAAAAATACGTTTTTGCCCGCATACTTTTTCAACCGCCGTTTTAAATAATCTTTATCTTGTGCGGGCATCCCGACGAAAAACGTATATTTGTTTTTTCCCCTTTTTTTTCAGAAGAAAAACCTTAAAAAAAGCTACAGAGAACTCTATGAAACAGTTCTTATTACCCTTCATCCTGATCGTACTGGCCTTTGGCTGTAAAAACACCGGAAAATCCACCCCCGAAGCCCTGCCGGCACTCCCGGTATCGCAGTATGCGCTGGAAGACCTCGCCATACGCGACCCTTGCATTCTGGCCGATTCCGTTTCCGGTACTTATTATCTCTACGCAGCTACCCCAAAAGAGGAACGCCCCCGCGGGCGGGCCGGCGTTAAAACCTATAAAAGCAAAGACCTGAAAACCTGGGAGGGGCCGTACCTGGTATTCGAAATCCCGGAGGACTCCTGGGCCAATCCCCACCAAGGGGTCTGGGCGCCGGAAGTACACTACTACAAGGGAAAATATTACCTTTTCGCTACCCTGCACAACAACCAAAAACCGCTCGGGGTGCAAAAAGATACGACACTGCCCACCCTGATGATGCGGGGCACCCAAATATTCGTGGCCGACAGTCCCGAAGGGCCTTTCGAGGCGGCGACCCCCGGGGCCCGCACCCCGGCGGATTGGATGGCGCTCGACGGCACGCTTTGGGAAGAAGACAATGTGCCGTATATGGTATTCTGCCGCGAATGGGTGCAGGTCGGCGACGGCACGATGGAGTACGTTCCATTGAATACCGACCTATCGGCTTTGGCAGGAACGCCTAAGACCCTGTTCCGGGCCAGCGAAGCCCCGTGGGTACCCGCCGAAACGACGGAATTGTTCCCCTACCCGGGCTGCTACGTGACAGACGGCTGCTACCTGTACCGTACAAAGGACGGGGAACTGCTGATGATCTGGTCGAGTTTCGGGAAAGACGGGTACAACATCGCCACCGCCCGGTCGGAATCCGGAAAACTGGCCGGCCCGTGGACGCAGGACGCCGCGCCCCTGTTCTCCGGCAATGGTGGTCACGGGATGCTTTTCACCACTTTCGACGGGCGGCTGATGCTAGTGTTCCATTATCCCAACAGCGGGGACACACCCCATGCGCGTTTGTTCGAACTCGAGGACACGGGCGACTCATTGACCGTAGTGAAATCCTGACACATCCCGGCCTTGGCAAGCGCGAGAGGGGAGCCGAATGGCTCCCCTCTCGCGCTTTTTACCGCATTTTATCCGGGGACAAGAAACCGGAGTTATACCCGTCAGCCTCCGGAAAAGAAAATAAAATGCGGGGATATTTACATCGTACCGATTTTTTACTAATTTTATCATTTGTAATCGTACACCCGATAAAACCAACCTCAAACTATGCAAGCCATTCGGAATGTCTACTGTTTCTACCGGGACGGATTCGCCCGGATGGGTCGGCTGGGGCGCCTGCTATGGGCTATTGTCATCGTCAAACTGGTCATCATGTTCGTGGTACTGAAGGTCTTTTTCTTCGAAAACTACATGTCGGCCAATTTCGACACACAGGAGCAAAAAACGGAATATGTCATACAGGCCCTTACGGGCAAAAAATAACGGCTGTGAATTAAAAACTACTACCATCTAAGTCCTATGGAACATATCGATTTCACCCTTGTCGACTGGTCGCGCGCCCAATTTGCGCTCACGGCCCTCTATCATTGGATATTCGTCCCGCTGACCCTCGGGTTGACCTGGATCATCGCCATCATGGCCACCATCTACTACCGCACGGGCGAAGAAAAATGGAAGACCATCACCAAATTCTGGCTGAAACTTTTCGGAATCAATTTTGCCGTAGGAGTAGCCACCGGGCTGATCCTCGAATTCGAGTTCGGCACCAACTGGTCGGCCTATTCGTGGTTCGTGGGCGATATTTTCGGCGCTCCGCTGGCCGTGGAAGGCATTATGGCTTTCTTTTTGGAAAGTACGTTTATCGCCGTACTGTTCTTCGGCTGGAACCGCGTGGGGAAAGGCCTCCATCTGACCTCCGCCTGGCTGGTCGCCGTGGGGGCCAATCTGTCCGCCTTGTGGATCCTGGTGGCCAACGCTTGGATGCAGGATCCCGTAGGGATGGTCTTCAATCCGGAAACGGCCCGCAACGAGATGTACGACTTCTGGGCGATCCTTTTCTCGCCCACGGCCATCAACAAGTTCTTTCATACCGTCCTCTCCGGATACGTAACGGCCGGGGTATTCGTAGTGGGGGTAAGTTCCTGGCTGCTGCTGAAAAAGAAAAACGTGGAATACGCGGCCAAGAGCCTGCGTATCGGCGCGATATTCGGACTTGTCGGCATCGTACTGAGTATTTGGACGGGAGACGGTTCCGGACGCCGGATATTCGAGATACAGCCGATGAAACTCGCCGCTGCCGAAGGGCTGGTCTACGGGCAGAAGGAAGCCCCGCTGACGGTCATCGGCTACGTGAGCACAGACAAGGAAAAAGGCTATAAAGGCATCGACGTAAAAGGCATCAAGGTTCCCGGCATGCTGTCCCTGCTCTCGGACCACAAGTTCCACACTTTCGTACCCGGCGTGAACGACCTGATCGAAGGCAACCCGGAACACGGCATTATGTCCGCCTACGAAAAGATGGAACGCGGAGCCGTGGCTCAAAAGGCTCTTTCCGACCTGAAAGATATGGAGAAAGGTTCGCTGGAATACCATCTGGCCCTTGAAAAATTCGCCGACCCCCAGTGGCAGAAAGATTACTTCAGTTATTTCGGGTACGGGTATTTTTACAATAAGAATCCGGAGATCATGCAGGCCAACGCCCAGCACTTGGTACCGAATGTCCCGCTGATCTTCTATTCGTTCCGCGCAATGGTCGGACTGGGCTGCCTGTTCCTGCTCCTGTTCGCCATAGCCCTGTACCTGTCCTACAAAAAACGCCTGGAAGGCAAGCGCTGGTTCTTCTACGCCGCTATCGCTTCCATCCCGCTGGTATACGTCTGCTCGATGGCTGGTTGGGTCGTAGCCGAAGTAGGCCGCCAGCCCTGGATCATCGAAAGCCTGATGCCTACCATGGGTGCCGTATCCGATGTGAAAGCCTCCTCGGTACAGACTACCTTCTGGATATTCGCCTGCACGTTTACCGTGCTGCTGATCGCGGAGGTGAAGATCATGATCTCCCAAATCAAAAAAGGCATGACCCCGCCGGCGGACAATGCGCCCGGCGCACCTGCGAAAAACGCCAAATAATCGAACTGAATCAACACGGGAATTCCCCGGAACTAAAAAAATACGGCCATGTTTGAAACCTATTCCTTACTCGCCCTCCAGCAGTACTGGTGGGTCTTGATATCCCTGCTGGGTGGGCTTTTGGTCGCCCTGATGTTCGTGCAGGGCGGACAAACTCTAATCTACCAGGCCGGAAAGACCGACATGGAACGCACCATGATCGTCAACGCCCTGGGACATAAATGGGAGCTCACGTTCACGACCCTCGTGGTATTCGGCGGGGCGTTCTTCGCGTCGTTTCCCCTGTTCTACGCTACAAGTTTCGGCGGAGCGTACTGGGTATGGATGATCATCTTGTTCTTTTTCGTCATCCAGGCCGTATCGTACGAATTCCGCACGAAAGCGGGGAACTTACTCGGTCAACGGACTTACCAGAATTTCCTGCTCATAAACGGTATCGGGGCCCCCCTCTTTCTGGGCGTAGCAGTCGCCTCGTTTTTCACCGGAAGCCAGTTCGTGCTCAATTCCGATCCGACCAGCGGCGTATTGACCCCCCAGTGGATGGGTGGATTCGGTGGCTTGGAACTCGCTTTCGACCTGAGCAATTACACGACATACATCAACCTTTCTTTAGGCGTAGCGCTCGTATTTCTGACCCGCATTCTGGGGGCCATGTTTATCAAAGGCAGCATAGATTCCCCGGAGATCATCGCCCGGGCGGCGAAGACCATTCGGCATGAGGCTCCTTTCTTCCTGCTTTTCTTCGTATTTTTCCTGCTCAACGTCCTGCTGCGCATCGGTTATGCCTACGACAGCGAGGGACTGATCTATACCGAAAGTTTTAAATACCTCCACAACCTGATACAGATGCCGTTGGTGCTGGCATTGCTCCTTTTCGGGGTAGGCCTTACCCTGACGGGCATCATCCTGTCGGGTTATACGACCATCAAACGCGGGTTTTACTATTCGGGCGCGGGTGTGGTACTAGTCGTATTCGCCCTTTTGCTTACTGCCGGGCTGAACAATACGGTCTATTATCCGGCTACCGGGCAATACATCCAGAACGGACTGACGATACAGAACAGTTCGTCCGGGCGCTATACGCTGACGGTGATGAGCTACGTATCGCTCTTTATTCCGATCGTAATAGGCTACATCGCTTACACCTGGTACTCGATGGGGCGCCATAAGATAGACAAGCAGAACATGAAGGACGACCCGAGCGCTTATTAATTTCTTTTCAAAAAAAGCGCGCCGCACGGAAAAGACCCGTGCGGCGCGCCACCCTAAACAACAAACACAATAAGCTGAAAAACAAAAAAGACTCCTATCCCCTTTAGGAAAGCCCGGCGGCACGTAACGACCCGCCGGAAGCCGACAACAGGCTAAGCCTGCGATCTATGCTCTCCAGGTAGCGGTTGTAGCGGGTATTGGCCTCTATCAGCCCCAAAGAAGCCACACTCTCGGCAAACAGATCCAACGATTTCAGCTGGTTGGTGCGGATCGCGTTCATCTGCCCGGCTACCAGCGAAGCGGTTTCTTCGCTCACCCCCTTTATCGCGGCCGACATCGTTTCCGAACCCGAATTGTCCACTTCAAGGCCCAATTTTTCCAGAATATTTTTCAGTTCGGGCGACAGTTTTTTGATCTTTTCGGCCGTTTGTTCTATCTCCTTTTCCAGGTCCGGGGTCACGACCTCTTCCAAATCGAGATCGCCGGAAAGGTATCCCATGATCTTGTCCCGGAACTTATTGAATATCGGGTCTATCTGTGCCGCGATCACCGAGTCGGAAAATCCGTTGATGATAGCCTGGCGCATCACATCTTCGAAATTCTTGGCAAAATCCCATGTAGCTTCCTCTCCTTTTTTGAATGCATCCACCCAGGAATCCGCCAACGTCTGCGCGGACGAGTCGATCACACCATCGGCCAGTTGTTTCTGCTGGTCTTTCCATTCCTTTTCCTGCTCCGCGATCTTCAGCAGACGCTCGTAAAGGCTTTTATATCGGTCGTACGAATCATCGCTCCGGGTGATCAACGGGTTATCCCCTATCGTTTGAAGCCATTCGAGATCGTCCTTGTGATTCTTGAGATCCAGCAACGCTTTGTAATAATTTCCAACACCTCGCTTGTATTTGGAACTGTAATTCCCGTTCAATTTCCGGTACATCTCTTCCATATCCTCATCGATATCGGCTATTACCCCCCGCCGGCTAACGGACGATCTGTTCAGGCCGGCTTCGATTTGTTTGTATTTCTCCCGGGTAATGGATTGCTCATCGATCAACCGTTTGGACGTAGCCATCGACAACGCCACCTCCGCTGTTAACTGATCGTTGAGCGCCTGTTCCATTTCCCGCCGATACTTTTTTTCTTCTTCCTTGCGTCGGCGAAATATGCCAAATATGCCGGACACAATAGAAAAACCCGCACCCACTCCGGAAAATATATCCCCTAGATCGAACCCTTTTTTCGATTCACCCGCTCCTCCTGCGATCGAAGCGCCTGCCTGGGCTACATCCCCAGCGGCAGCTGGGCCCCCCTGTCCTCCGTCCGCATTTTTCTGTCCTGCGGATACAATTTTGGATTTTTTCAGGTCGCCGACTATATTAGTCAGGCTTTTTACCAGTACCTTTCCATCCGAAGCCAGATCGATAATCAACCGGCCAGCCTGGTCGAGCGCACTGTTGAATCCCACCAATCCCCGCGCCAGGACATTAATTCCGGCAAGACTGTCGGTGATCTGTTTTTTTAATTCCGCGATATTGGCTTCCGCTTTTGCGATCTCCTGTTCCTGGGATTTTGAGAGTTTACCACCCGTTTTACTTTTATTTACTTGTTTTGCCATTTCATTTCCTTTTATTATCACACATCATTCTTATCAAATATAATCAAAAAAGAAATATAAATCAAGCCGAAAATGAAAAAATAATCTGGAAAAACGAACGATAACTATTATTGATGCACCTTTTGAGTAATTTAGTGCGCTGAATCGAAAACACTATTTACCCACCGAGTGCTGCTAAAAAACACCATATTGATCTTTATTTTTTTTGCCGCAGCACAATTATGCCCGGCTCACTCAGCCTTGCTCTTCCAGCAAGCCGATCCTCCCTCCCGGACCGTCCGGGAAAAAACCGACTCCATAAAACGGCCCGGCCCGATATTCGATCCTTGTCTGACAGACTCCATAGGTTGTTCGGAACTGGCCCCTGTTTTTTTGGAGCCGGGCGATTCTTTATCCGGATTTACCAATTTTATCAATTCGGTGGGCAATTTCTTCCAGATAGACACGGCCAAAAGACGAAGGATCACTTTTCTTGCCCTCCCTGAATTTTCCTATAGCGACAACAATGGACTCGGGCTCGGATTCACAGCACGTATGTATATCAACGATTACAGTCCGCGCCCGGCCGGTTTCATAAAACGCCAGTCCTATGTAGACCTCTCCGGGAGTTTTACATTCAAAGGGAATATGTCGGTATCGATAAACCCGACCCTTTACCTGATGAGCGACCGACTGCTTATCCGGGGGCGTTTCTCCCTCGGCCGATATCCGAGTACCTTCCGGGCCATAGGAGCCAATACAACGGACGACCAAAAGGAAGATTACGACAAAAGCTCCACTATGTTCCGCCTGATCACCTACTGGAGATGGTTTAAGAACGTGTACATCGGTATCGGAGGCCATTACTACGATTATGGAGTATCGAATACCGTAGAAGGGGGCATGCTCGAAGAAAGCCATATCGCAGGCAGTAAGGGAACTAAAATCTCCGGGCTTTCCCTTCATTACCTATACGACAGCCGGGACAATCAATTCGTCCCGTTGAAAGGGTTTTACACGCAAATAGAAGGTTATTTCAACGGAAAATTCATGGGAAGTACGGAAGATTACTCGAAATACATCATCGACATAAGATACTACCAACCCGTGGCCAAAGACCAGCTGATCGCTATGAATTTTTACTCCCAGATATCTGTAGGGGATGTTCCTTTCCAAGATATGGCTTTACTATCCAACGGGGTATACGGAAGGGGATATGGTACGGGGCGTTATATCGACAAAAATCTAATGTCGCTCCAGGCGGAATACCGGTATTATTTCGGAAGGTTCGGGGTATCGGCATTCGCCAGTACCTCAAATGTTGGCGACACGCCCCTGAAAGCATTGAAAATAGACAAGTTCACCTATGGTGCCGGGGTGCGTTTCAAACCTTTCAGGGGCCAGCGGATGTATTTCCGGGCCGACATTGGATTCAATACTCACGGCGACGTACAGGTCTATTTGGGCATAGACGAACTCTTCTGACCGAAAAACAGTTCTTTTCCGGCCACATAACCGGCGGATCCCACAATCCCTAAGAAAATAAAGCCGAACAGGATATTCATTTTCCGGGGTTTCGATTTTCTCAACGGCACCGAGGCAGGTTCGATGACCGTCACGCACGGGGTCTGCTCCTGGACCTTCAATTTTGCCGTTTCCAATTGCTGTGCCGTGGCATTGTAAACGCTGAATGCCAGATTCATTTCATTGTTGAGACGATCCTGCTCTATTTTTACCGATTCTTTTACAATATTTTTATTCTGATCCACAAAAACAGCATAACGCTTTTGCGCATTAAAATACTGGTTTTTAGACTCTTCGAAAGCCCGGGTACAATATTCCATATCCTGCCGGGCTTTATCCGTGCGGTAACGAATTATATATTCTTTCAGTTTTGCAACCATGGAATCGGCTACCACAGCAGTGACTACCGGATCCTGCATGGTCACATTGGCAGAAACAATGGCTGTCTTTTTATTAAGGCTTATGTTCACCCGGGCTCTCATTCCATTGATATAGTGCTCCTGTTCAGGTGTAAGAGCAAAAATATTGAAGGAGTCATTCCGGGCCACCTCTTTCTTCTCCCTAAACAGAGAGCTAACCCAACCTAATGCCTTGAAAGGAGCGCTTATTATGTAATTCCACCAAGCTGTTTCTTGGTCTTTGGTAATATATTCATACAATGTAACCGGCACATCTGCCTTTCGGGGTTGCACTTTGATATTTCGCATATCCGCCAAAAAAGGAACGGTAGAAACTATTTCCGGATACATCATAACGCCTATGCCATATCCGCTTCCAGCCGTACCCGTACCAAAACCGGCCAAATTCATCAATTGGGACATCCCCCCCGAGGCCTGTGTATTGGTATTGTCTTCTGCGACCATTTTTACGGACACGCCATATTCCGCGGGAATGCTGAAAGCCACCACTAAACCGACAACGGTTGTCGCCACAGTCCATTTAATGATAAAACGCCGAGCGGCCCATACCTTTTTAACGAGCTCTATCAGATCGATTTCACGGCCTCCCGTATTTTCTTCTTTAGTATTCTGATCCATCGGTGTTCCGTTTATTTGATCATCGAATTAATAAGCGCCGCAATGGAAGTAGTAGACGATGTCAGGCTCATTATTTCAGGCAATGTAAGTCCTTTTTTTGCAGACTTCATAGGAACGATTATCTCACAACCAGGCTTTATCTTCGGGTATCTACGGAAGATGCCTCCCCGAACGGTTTCGACCTGCCCGTTGGCATACACCACATAGGCCTTCCTTTTCGCATTCTGGGAATATCCCCCCGCATTAAGTATATATTTTTTAAGGCTCTTGCTCTTTTCGAAAGTTACGGCATTGGGATAAACCACTGCTCCACTGATCTTCACAACACTTGAATAGACAGGCACCATCAATTCATCACCTTCCTGCAGGATGACATCCCGGGCTCCTCCTTTATCTTTCATCGCTGCCTGAAGATTGATACCTACCACATAATATTTCGGTATTTCAAGCATCTGCGTACTCAAAGAGTCCTTCCCGTCCGCATTGTTTTCCAGCATCCGGGCCTTTGCCTCCAATTTTGCCAGGTCGGATTCAGACAATTTACGCCGCAACTGAGCCCCTTCTACATAAGCATAAGGAGTAAAGCCCCCCGATTTGGCAACTAAGTCCGTCAAACGCATATTCTTAGTCATATTGTAACCACCCGGGAAAATAACTTCCCCGTTCACAGCCACGAATTCTTGGGTGACAAAGGCCGGGGAACGACGTACAATCACCTCGTCAAAAGGCTGGAGAAGGAAATCATTCCTTTTTGGATCAAATGCAAGCCCATTGTTCAAAGCTACTTCGAAAACCTCTGCCGGGGTATCCTGATAAGAAGTAGACAGGGGATCTTTTACCCGACGGACCACATTTATCAACACCTGGGAAGCCGATTCTTTAAACCCGCCGGCCAGCAAAATAGCGTCCTGTACAGACATCCCTTCCGAATAATCCAGAGTATACCCGTCTTTATGAGTATCCTGTCCATCGGAAGAATAAGATTTCCCGGCCTTAACCGAATCTATGTTTTTGGCCAGCAGATTTTCAGCGCCTTCTTTCTCCAGTCCGTTCACCTCACCCCGGACTGTTATATAATATTTTTCCTTCAGGGAATTCTTGTACGGGATATAGAGTACATCCCCATTGATCAACTCCACATCCTCCGCCGAACCAGAAAGAACGGCACTGATATCCAAGGAGACCATTTGTCCGGTATAATCCAGTTTTTGCCGGCGAAGAATAGCCCTCTCGAAAAATGCATCGTCCCGGAGTCCCTCCGCCTTTTCGACCAGGGATTTTACTGTATTTACCTGATCGGAAAGCTGATAATCTCCCGGACGCCATACGGCACCCAGGACAGAGATTTTATTATCATACGTATTGAGTACGGAATCGACCGTCACAGAATCCCCGTCTTTCATAACAAACGTAGGGAAACTCTCCTTGTCCACTGTATAAATCTGGTAAAAACGTCCGGATTTCCGGTTTACCGATACATTTTCGGTATAGGCATCGCCTGTAAAGTTCCCGGCATACCGGATAAGATCTCCCAACGTTTCTTCGTCTTTCAATTCGAATATCCGGTTCCTCTTGACCTTGCCGGCGATCTTTATATGGTTCCTATACGGATTGACCACGACCATGTCATTATCCTCAAGGGTTATATTGGATTCGTACTTACCGTTTATTATGTAGTCGTAAACATCCAGCGCCGCAACCTGCTTATTGTTCCGATATACCCGAATATCGCGCAAAGAACCTATATCATTCACTCCTCCAGCCATATACATTGCATTGAAAAGCGTAGCAAGCGATGGCAGCGTATAAGTACCGGGAGCCACTGCTTCCCCGGCAATATTCACCCGGATACTGCGTATCTGCCCTAAAGAAACGCGGACGTGAATACCTCCTGTGGTAATCTCCGAATAGACTGCACTGAGTTTATCCTCGACGATTTTCCGGGCATCGGCGATGGATTTTCCACTGAGGAATATGACTCCTACCGAAGGAAGGCTTATCACTCCGTCCGGCGTAATTTTGCGGGTATACGATGCCTCTGAGTTCCCCCATAACTCTATCAAAAGTTGATCCCCGGCGGAAAGGATATAATTTTCCGGAGTCGGCATATTGAAGTTCGGCTCGAAAGAAAGCCGCTGGGTATCAAATATTTCTTTCCCGAAAACAGTATTCGTAAGATCGACCTTCACCGTAGAATCATTTGGGGCGCGCAGTTGCTGCTTGACTGTCCGCAATCCGGCCTGATCGCCCAGCGTCGAATCCGCAGGCACGTTCAATGTCTGGGAAGACGGCGTATTCTTTTGGTTGTTTAACACCTGGTTTATCTGGGTATCAGAGACGCCCATAGATTTTGCCTGCTGCAACATTTGAGGAGTAACATTCTGCGCTGCAGCCGCCATAGCTGCACAGACAAACAGAATAAAAGGCAAGAATTTCTTCATCTATAGCAATTTATTTCCTGGAACAGGGTATCTTAAAAAAACAAAAATATAAAATATTTCTAACCTATGGGCACAAATCGGGTGACAAGTTAATCCGGAACGGATAAGATATAAAAAAAAGCCTTTGCAATTTTAAAATCACAAAGACTTTGTAGCCCTACCAGGATTCGAACCTAGACAAGCAGATCCAGAATCTGATGTGCTACCATTACACCATAGGGCTGAACTGCGGTGCAAATTTAGTTATTTTTCCGACCCCCGCAACTGTTTTTCCGCTATTTTTTTTCAGCAGGGATTTCTCCGCGGACAATCTCTTGATTCTCTGCTTTTTTTCCTCCTTGCCGGAAATAAATGCGGTCTTCCATCCATTCCTGGATAGCGATCGCCGTAGATTTAGGAAGCTTTTCATAAAAACGGGAAACCTCTATTTGTTCCTTATTTTCAAAAACTTCCTCCAAATTCTCGGCATTAGCGGCAAACTCATCGAGTTTATCGTTAAGTTCCTTTTTTAGATCCACCCCTATCTGGGTGGCCCGTTTACCGATGATCATGATCGCCTCGTAAATATTGCCGGTCTTGGCATCTATGTCGCTGATATCCCTTGTAATAGTGGTAAGGGATGCATTCGATTTTTTAAGGTCCATATTACTTTTCTTTGTGTTTTTCTTGCTTGTGGGTCGTCTTGACCTCTTTTTCCACTTTTTTATTGAGGTTCCTGGTCTTTACTTTTCCAAGATCCTTATTCATGTTCTTTATAACTTCATTCAATGCCGTAGACCGCTCCTCAATGGCTTTCACCAAATTCCGCACTTCCGCCACATGCACGGAATCCGGGAAACGCTGCAAGAATATCCGGCCATAAGTAAGCGCATCGGTATAGCGTTCCTGCTGCAATTCAGGTATACTTTTGTTGGCATAGATAGCGGCGGCCCGAAAACGGTAGTACATGATCTTTTCCCGGTACGTGGTGGATGGGTTGTCGTCCAATATGTTTGAAAAAGCGATTACTGCCGCCTGGTACTCCTCTAAACGATAATAATTATAAGCGATATCGTATTGTTTCCTGTCTAGTTTTGCATTCAATTCCCGGACTATACTGTCTGCCTTAGGTACTTGGGGGGCATTGGGATAGCGATCCAGAAAACGTTGCACTGCGGAGATCGCCTTGGTCGTATTTTCTTGGTCGAGATAACTTTCCGGGGATATCTTGTAGGAGGACTCAGCGGAAAGGAAAGCGGCTTCTTCCGCTTTGTCGCTCAGCGGGTACATACGGGCGTAATTCGACATCATATAAGCGGCCAATTCATACGAACCATCCATATACCAGGAATAAGCCATCATCCAGTCCGTATTTTCCCCTTCTTTGGTATTCTTGAATGTCGAATACACCGGTTCGAGGAGTTTTGTGACCTTGGAATACTTTTCCTGTTCGAAAAGTTTTTTGGCATATTCCAGTTTGGCGCTCGCATCTTCATTGCGAAGCATTTTGGCGTACTGACTGCAACCGGTCGCCAATAGCGTCAGGATGCAGAAGGATAGTAATTTTACACGGTTGGATAACATAGGCGCAAAATTATGAATTTTATCAATTAATCCGGCAAAAAATCCGGATAAACATATCGGGCAAAGATACATATAATATGTCTTTTTCCCGTCCGGCTACGGACTTAAATAAATCCTAAGATTCGGTATTTTTCGCCGCTTCGGAAATACAGCCTCCCATCTATCGGTAATCAGTTGAAGATCAAGAATTATAGTTTTTATCTATTACCCCAACATAAACTATTATATCCGGGGCTTTCCTCTGGCAGGCAAAAAGCCGTATCTTTACGACAACTAACAGGGAACTTGCATTAAAAACATAATACATCATCAATCAACATGAAAAAGAAATTTATCTGCACCGTCTGCGGTTATGTACATGAAGGGGATACTCCTCCCGAAAAATGCCCACAATGCCATGTCCCGGCCAGCAAATTCAAGGAATTGGTGGAGAGCGGCGAATCACTGGCGTTCGTGACCGAGCACGTAATCGGTGTGGCCAAAGGCTGTGACGAACAGATGATCAAGGACCTGAACGCCCATTTCATGGGAGAATGCTCCGAAGTGGGAATGTATCTGGCCATGAGCCGCCAGGCAGACCGCGAAGGATACCCGGAGATCGCAGAAGCGTACAAACGCTATGCCTGGGAAGAAGCCGAGCATGCCAGCAAATTCGCCGAATTGCTGGGCGACGTGGTATGGGATACCAAAACCAACCTGGAAAAACGCATGCACGCGGAATCCGGCGCCTGCGAGGATAAGATGCGTATCGCTAAACGCGCAAAAGAGCTGAACCTGGACGCGATCCACGACACGGTGCATGAAATGGCCAAGGATGAAGCGCGCCACGGCAAAGGTTTCGAAGGCCTGTACAACCGCTATTTTAAGAAATAGCCCAGGAAGACAAACCGACTATAACCGAAAAACATTTTATAAACTTAAATATCAACTGAAAATGGCAAAGGAAATAACAGATGCTAACTTCTCCGAAGTGATCAAAAGCGGAGCGGTAGTAGTAGACTTCTGGGCTCCCTGGTGCGGCCCCTGCCGCATGGTAGCCCCCATTATCGACGAACTGGCCGGCGAATACGACGGCAAAGTGGTGATCGGAAAAGTGAACGTGGACGACAACCCCGGTGTTTCCGCGACCCTGGGCATCCGCAACATTCCGACTATCCTGTTCTTCAAGGACGGCCATCTGGCAGACAAGCAAGTAGGTGCCGCTACCAAGGCCGATCTGAAAGCAAAAGTCGAAGCCCTGCTCAAATAAGCAGCGGTTTATTACTTGTGCTACTGAAAAAAAGTCCCGGAAATATTCCGGGACTTTTTTTATGGACACTAAAAAGGGGCCGGCGCATGCCGGCCCCTTTTTAGTTGATAAAGCCTATACTTTATTTATGCGCTTTCGCTTTCTTTTTTCCGGATACGGCATACAGGAACATATACCCCAGGATGGCTGCCAATACAGAAGCCAACAGGATCGCCAGTTTTGCCTCGGAAGTGTAATTCAGTGCTATCTCCCGGATGGACAGGTTGGTCGTGCGGAAGGCCAGTTCGGTAATGAACAAGGCCACCGTGAAGCCCATACCGGCGATGATACCCATACCGAATATGTGTTTCCACCGCACATCGTCCGGCAGTTTGCCGATACCGAGTTTGACGAAGAGCAAGGTGAACAGGAAGATACCTATCGGTTTACCGATCAGCAGGCCGATACCCACGCCTAATGCCACAGGAGCCGTGATCGCTTGGGTAAAGCTCAAATCGCCGCTAATATTCACCCCGGCATTGGCCAGGGCAAAGACCGGCATGATGACGAGCGCTACGAACGGAGCAATAGAGCGCTCCACGCTGGCCAGCGGGCTTTCCGCGCGGGTGGTAAGCTGGCGCATTTCAAAATAAGCATCCGACGTATCTGCATCGGGCATACCACGAAACAGGGATTCCTGTCCTTTGTGTTTGAGCCCTTCGAGTACTTTCTGCGCTTTGGCCGCATATTCCTTGGGCAGCATGCCGACATTGGTCGGGAAGGCGAAGCCCATCAGGATACCGGCGATGGTAGCATGTACGCCCGATTCGAGAATCTGTGTCCACACGACCACGAAGCCGACGACATAGTACAGCCATTTCGTACGGGCGTTGACCATGTTGGCCAAAAACAGGAAGCCCGTTCCGATCAGAGCGATAGCCAGCGCGCCCGTATCGAGGTGCTCGGTATAGAAGAACGCGATCACGGCGATACCACCCAGGTCGTCCGCTACGGCAAGGGTCATCAGGAATATCTTCAGGCTCAGCGGCACACGTTTGGCCAGCAGAGAAATAACCGCCAGGGAGAACGCGATGTCCGTGGCCATCGGGATACCCCACCCCTGTTCGGCGATATCGGTCGCATCATGGTTGAAGCAGAAGTAAATGAGGGCCGGTAAGATCATGCCGCCCAGCGCTGCGCCTATAGGCAGGATCGCTTTGCTGAATGTGGAGAGTTTTCCGGCGATGAACTCGCCTTTGATCTCCAGGCCGACGCTAAAGAAGAAGATAACCATCAGCAGGTCGCTCACCAACAGCTGGAGGCTCTTCAGGTGGATGGACATGAAGTAAGAGACGTGCTCCACCTCCACCCCGTTTTCCAGCGCCTTTTCGATATGCGTACCTAGGTTGAGGGTCAGCGGCTGGTTCCAGACGGCGTTATAGGTATCCGGCGATACGTTCGCCCAGATGAACGCCGCCACCGCGGCGAAAAACAGCAGGCCGCCCGTAAACGTCGGGCCGGCGATAATGCTTCTCAATTTTTTTAGGTCCATAGGTCTTATTGTGTTTATTATTTCTGTTCTCTTTTTCTTCCCCGAGGGAAATATTTCAAGCAAATCCGGGAAACCGCCCCTAAAGCATTTTTTCCAAATCCTTGCCTATATCGCGGCGCCAATAGGCCCCGCCGAACTTTATCCGGCCGATATTCCGGTAGCTTTCCTTCAACGCCTCCCGGAAATCGTCCGCATAGGACGTCACGGCCAATACGCGGCCTCCGGCGGTCAGCACTTTCCCGTCTGCCGGACTAGTACCGGCGTGGAACGCGATGCTCCCCCCCACCTGCCCAAGGCCGGTGATTTCCTTGCCTTTCTCATAGGATTCCGGATATCCGCCGGACACCATCACCACGGTGACGGCCGCGCGGGAATCTATCTCGAAACGCACGTTCGAGAGTCCGCCCCGGGCTGCGGCGTAAAGGGCTTCCAGCAGGTCGCTTTTTACCCGGGGGATGACGGCCTCCGTTTCCGGATCGCCCATCCGCACGTTGTATTCGATCACTTTGGGTTCCCCGTCCACGTTGATGAGCCCGAAAAAGACGAAACCGGTATAGACGATACCGTCCTTTTCCAATCCTTTTATCGTCGGGCGGACGATACGGTCTTCGATCTTTTTCATGAAAGCCTCGTCGGCGAACGGTACGGGCGACACGGCTCCCATTCCGCCGGTGTTCAGGCCGGTATCCCCCTCTCCGATCCGCTTGTAATCCTTAGCGGTGGGCAGGAGTTTATAATCGTGCCCGTCGGTAATGGCGAATACCGAAAGCTCGATGCCCGAAAGGAATTCCTCGATCACCACTTTAGCAGAAGCCTCACCGAATTTTTGGGCAAGGATCATCTCCCGCAGTTCTTTCTTAGCCTCGGCGGCATCAGGCAGGATCAGCACGCCCTTCCCGGCGGCCAGTCCGTCGGCTTTCAGCACATACGGCGGTTGCAGGCTGTCGATGAACGCATCGGCCTCGTTCAGGTTTTCCTTGGTAAAACTGCGGTAGGCAGCGGTCGGAATATCGTGGCGCATCATGAATTCTTTGGCGTATTCCTTGCTGCCTTCCAGCGTGGCGCCTTGCTTAGACGGGCCGAATACGGCCACATGTTTGAGTTGCTTATCCGTTCGGAAAAAGTCATAAATCCCGTTTACCAACGGGTCTTCCGGGCCTACCACAACAAAATCGACGGCGTTGTCCAGCACGGCTTTTTTTATTCCCTGGAAATCGGTGGCCTTCACCGGCAGATTGGTCCATGTTTGTGCCGTACCCGCATTCCCGGGCGCGATGAACAGTTTCCCGCAAAGCGGGCTTTGGGCGATCTTCCAAGCCAGGGCGTGTTCGCGCCCCCCGGAACCGAGTATCAGAACGTTCATGGTGCTATCTTTATTTTAGGATTATCATTCAGTATGATCGTAAGTGCATCGGCGATCTTCCGGTCGTTGGACAGGCGGGGTATTTTGTTCTGTCCGCCCAATTTCCCCACCGACTTCATATAGGCCGTAAAAGAACCTTCCGGCAGGGCGCGCACTACCGCCGGACGGAGTATGCCTCCTTCTATCAGGTCGCGGTAATAGATATTCTGCGCCTGCATGCTTTCGTCTATCCGGCGGCAGAATTCGCTCATATCCGAGGGCTCCCGGCCGAATTCGATGAACCACTCGTGGTAAGGAAGCCCCTCTTGCGGAGTGATCTGCGGGGCCAGGGTAAATTCGGACACGACCGCACCGGTCGCCCGGGCAGCCTGCGACACGGCATTTTCCGCTTCGGCGGCGATGATATGCTCCCCGAATGCGGACGTATAATGGGCTACGCGGCCCGTGACTTTCACCCGGTAAGGCGCCGTAGAGGCAAACATCACCGTATCCCCTATCGAATAGGCCCACAGCCCGGAATTGGTCGACAGCACGACTGCATAATTGACTCCTACCTCGACTTCGGAAAGGCTTAGGCGCGGGGCGTTTTCCTCGCCATAGCGGTCGGCCGGGATGAATTCGTAAAACAGGCCTCCGTCCACATTGAGCAGCAAGCTGCCGTCCGTAGCGACGCTGTCCGTAGCGGCGATAAATCCTTCGGAGGCCGGGTACGTTTCTAAAATATCCACACGGCGGCCGATAAGCTCTTCGAAGCGCGCCCGGTACGGTTCGTAATTCACCCCGCCGGTGACCATTACCGAAAAATTCGGGAAAAGGTCCCCCACTTTTTTCCCGCTGCGGGCGATAAGCCGCTCAAAATACATCTGGAGCCATGAAGGGATGCCGGAGATCAGGGTCATATCCGCCCCGGCCGTTTCATCGACCACGGCCTCCACTTTGGTTTCCCAGTCCTCCATGCAGTTGGTCCGGTAGGAAGGCTTGCGGTTGCTCCGCAAGTAAAAGGGTACGCAATGGGCCACAATGCCGGAGAGACGCCCGGTCTTTATCCCGTTCTTATTTTCCAGCACAGGACTCCCCTGTAGAAAGATCATTTTCCCGCCCACAAAACCGACGTTGCCGGAAAGGAGGATATAGCGAAGAAGCATATCCCGCGTAGCCCTCGCCTGACAGGCGAGGCCCTTTTTAGTCAACGGGATGTATTTGGTGCCGGACGTAGTGCCGGATGTTTTGGCGAAGTAAGCCGGACGGCCGGGCCAAAGCACATTGCTTTCTCCGTCGGCAATACGCCTGACGTAAGGTTCCAACTGTTCGTACGTGTGAAGGGGGACTTTCGAACGGAATTCGCCGTAAGTCTTTATGGATCCGAATCCGTGCTCCCGCCCGAAAGCGGTGTCTTTCGCCGTTTCGAGAAGCGAGCGGAATAAACGTTCTTGGGCCGCTATGGGGTGGTTTACAGCCTGGTCGGATTTTCTGATGCAGTGGCGGGCGAATAGGGATGCAAAGTATTTTTTCATCGATACCTTCCCTTTACATGCCGAAACTGATATAGTCCTGCGGATCGACCGAAAGCCCGTCGATCCATAGTTCGAAGTGGATGACCGGATCGGTAGTCGCATTGGCCCCGACGCCTGTCATGGCGATAAGTTCGCCCTGTGTCACACGGTCGCCAGCTTTCTTTTCGGTCAGCCCGACATTCTTATATACGCTGGTGACGTTTTCCGAGTGGTTGATGATCACTACATTGCCGCTTTCGGGAGTCCATTCCCGGTACACGACCGTACCCGGGGCCAAGGCGAAAATAGGTGTGTTGGCTTTGGCCGAAAGGCCGATCCACATATGGTCTGAAGATTTGTCGTAAGGAGCCGCTATCACAGCCCCACGCACCGGCGTGGAAAAGACCATCATATTGCGGGAGGCCGAGGCCCCGCTTGCCTGGGCGTTGAGCTGCCGGGTCTCTACGTCGGTACGGAAAGCCGAATCCTGCGGAGAGGCCCAGATATGTTTTTTAGCGTTCCGGGAAATAGAGTCTACAAAAACGGAGTCCTGGAGTTTCTCGGGTTCCACATTCCCGGCCAATACATCCCGCATAGCAGACAGATAAGCCTCGTTCTGGGACAGTTTGTTTTCCATGGCATCCAGTTGGGAAAGCAGGACGGTCGTCTGGCGGCGCAGAGCCGGCACGTCGTCGGTCACCACATACGTTTTCAAACTGGTATAGCGGAGCAGAAGAATAGTTCCCCCTATCAGTACGATAGTGGCCACCGCCAGAAGGATTACGATGTTCATCGGCCGCAGGCGCAGCGAGAACACCTCGTGGAACATGGCCTCGTCGAATACGATGAACTTGAAATGGTTGGTGAGCTTCTTGCGCAGTCTTTTGCGGAAGCGGTCCTCTTTCCCTTTTTTTGCTTCTGATTCCTTCTTTTTTGCGGCCATTTTGTATCGATCCGGCACTTTTTCAGGTGCCACGCACAAAGGTAATAAATTAGCCGGGAAACCGTTTCATAAATCTGCCCTAAAATCAGCTCAGGGCTTTGGGATTGATCGTGGCAGTAATGATATCCTTTTCCAGCGTGGCCCCCCGGGCAGGTGAATACTCCCGGCCGTAGTAGATGATCTGCAAATGCAAACGTGTCCATAGCTCACGGGGGAATACCCGTTTGGCGTCTTTTTCGGTCTCGACCACATTTTTTCCGGAAGAAAGCCCCCAGCGGTGCATCAGCCGATGTATATGGGTATCCACCGGGAACGCAGGAACGCCGAATGCCTGCGACATGACCACCGAGGCCGTCTTGTGCCCTACTCCCGGCAGGGCTTCCAGTTCTTCGAACGTGCGGGGCACCTGCCCGTCGTGTTTTTCGAGCAGGATCTGCGAAAGGGCTTTTACATTTTTCCCTTTAGTCGGGGCCAGGCCTACCGGATGGATAATGGAGATGATTTCGTCCTCCTCCAGCCGCGCCATTTCCCGCGGCGTAGGGCCTTTGGCAAAGAGGGCCGGGGTGACTTCATTGACGCGCTTGTCGGTCGTCTGGGCAGAAAGCAATACCGCCACCAGAAAGGTAAACGGATCGATATGTGAAAGGGGTATCCGGGGATCGGGATAAAGTTCGTCCAGCGTTTTTATCAGGAATTCGACCTTGTCTTTGGTTCTCATCGCGGTAGAAATATCAAAGTTTGATCTTTACAGCCCGGTCCATATCCCGGCGCACGTCCTTATCCTTGATGGATTCGCGCTTGTCGTACAATTTTTTCCCGCGGCCCAATGCGATCTCGATCTTGGCCAGCCCTTTGTCGTTGATAAAGAGTTTCAACGGGACGATGGTAAGCCCTTTTTCCTTCACGGCACGGTCGAGGCGCCGGAGTTCGGCGCGGGTGAGCAAAAGTTTGCGCTCGCGCCGGGCCGCATGGTTGAAATATGTGGCATGGTCGTACTGGTCGATGTTCATGTTGATGATGAACAGTTCGTTGTCCTTGAACTGGCAGAAACTGTCCGCGATACGCCCTTTACCCAATCGGAGGGATTTTATCTCGGTGCCGTACAGCACGATACCGGCCATATAGCGGTCGAGCAGTTCGTATTCGAACGAAGCGCGCTTGTTCTGTATGTTTACGTTGTTGGGTCTCGATTTCATGTTCGCTGCCATTACAGGGATCGTAAAGGTACGCAAAAAAGGATTAATTCGCCATTTTTTCCTTCCCCGCAGCCAGGCGTTTGGCCTTGCGGCGGTCGCGGTAATTGTTCAGCAGGGCGTTGAGTACTACCGTGGAAAGGATAATGGCCGCCCCGGCATAAAAAGTCCCCGACATCCGCTCGTCCGGGTACAGGACCGCCGCCATCAGCATGGCATACACCGGCTCGAGGTTGATATTGAGCATCACGGTGAACGGCGAAAGGTAACGGAACAATTGGATCATCCGTACGCTGGTATACGAAGTACATACGATCGCCAGGAACAGGATACCCAAAGCATCCTTTAAGTCGACTTTTCCCAATCCCTGCACAAAACCTTCCGTCGGGGCGAACACCAAGGCTACGACCACCACGGCGCCGACCATTTCGTAAAAGGACACCATCACCGCATCGTTGGGAAACTTGCGGTACCACTTGCTGTTGATGATGGAATAACAGGCCGATACGAACGAGGCGGCCAATGCGGTAATGATCCCGCCGTGGAAATCGGAATTCTGCCCCGATATGACGAATATACCCACTACGGCCAGCAGCCCGAACAGGACTTCATGGATACGCAGGCGGCGGTGATAAAATACGGGTTCGAGGAACGAAGCGAACAAAGCTCCCGTAGCGAGCATCGCCATGGTCACCGAAACGTTGGCCTGCTTGATAGCCGAAAAGAACAATACCCAGTGTATACCTATTACCCCGCCCGAAAGCAGGAGCAGGACGATGTTTTTTGTCCCCACCCGGAAAGACATGCCTTTGTACCACATGAAAAGCCCCAGGCAGATGAACGTAAGCCCGGTACGGTAAATGGTCAGGGCCGTAGGCGGGGTATCGATGTACCGCCCGAGTATCCCGGTAAAACCGAATATCAGGATAACGAGATGGAGGGAGAGGTACGGGTGCGCTTTATGGTCACTTCTTTGCATTGCGGTACAGATAATAAGCTATCCCTGCGAACAAGATATTGGGGAGCCATATCCAGAAAAGCGGATACCCATCGACACTCTTGGCGGCGGTGGTTTCAAAGATACGGAGCATGAATAAATAAGCCGCCATCAGCACAATGCCCACCGCGATGTTGATCCCCGCCCCGCCCCGCTTCTTGCGCGAGCAGAGGGATACCGCCAGCAGCGTAAGGATAATACAGGAAAAAGGCAGAGCGAACCGTTTGTATTTTTCGGTAATAAGCGCCCGTACGTCCGGCGAACCCCGCTCCTGTTCCAGTTTTATCAATTTTTCCAGTTCGAGGGAGTTTTTTTTGTCCCCGATGCGTTTATCTTTGGTAAAATCGGCCGGGGTGAACGGGAAAATCGTATCCAACAAATAGCCCGATCTGAGATTGTCCGACCCGTCGGGATTCAGGTCGCGGACGAAAAAGGTAGAAATATGGTACCGGGCCGAATCTTCATCGTACCGGATATTGTCCGCCGAAAATTTATGAACCAGCGCCCCTGTGGAATCGTACTGTTCGAGCGCAAATTTTTGCCCGGTCTTTTGACCGATGTTCCAGTCGTATATATACAGCATCTGCCCCGGCCCGACCTGTTTGTGGATGTTCTGTTCAAATTGGAAGTCCTGCCGCTGGGGTTTGACATACTTCGCCTCGAAAGCGAAACGGCGCACGTTGGAATACGGCAGGATGAAATTGTTGATCACCATCGAAAAGCACATCAAAAGCGTTGCCCCCACAAGATACGGGCGGAGGAAACGGTTGTAATTCACCCCCGCGCTCATAATGGCGATGATCTCCGAACGGGCCGCGAACTTGGACGTAAAAATGGTCGCCGCCAGGAATACGACCAGCGACATGTACATGTTGCCGTAATAAAGCGCGAAATTCAGGTAATACTTGACGATCTCGATCATCGGGGCCTCGTTGGTGAGGTATTTGTCGATCTTTTCCGACATATCGACCACCACCGCCAATACGAGGATCACCACCTCGGTCACCAGGAAAGTGCCCAGGAAATTCTTGAGGATATACCAGTCGAGTATCTTCAGCCGCTTCATAACCTGCGATCCAGTTTTTCCACCATTTCGGCCTTCCACAAGGCAAAATCACCGGCCTCTATCCGCTTGCGGGCCTCGGAGACAAGCCAGAGATAGAATCCTAAATTGTGTATCGAGGCGATCTGTTTGCCCAAAAATTCATCTGCCGAGAAAAGGTGCCGCAGGTAGGCACGGGAATAAGCCGTATCGACCCAGGTATGCCCGGCGGGATCGACAGGCGAAAAATCGTCGGCCCATTTGCGGTTTTTGATATTGAGAATCCCTTCCGAGGTGAACAGCATGCCGTTGCGCCCGTTGCGGGTAGGCATCACGCAGTCCATCATATCGATCCCGCGGGATATGGCCTCCAGGATATTGACCGGGGTGCCCACCCCCATCAGGTAGCGGGGCCGGTCGGCCGGCAGGATGGCGCAGACCTCCTCGATCATCTCGTACATGATCTCATGAGGTTCCCCTACGGAAAGGCCGCCGATGGCATTCCCGTCCGCCCCGACCGAAGCGATCTTTTCGGCCGACATACGGCGCAAGTCCGGGTAGACCGAACCCTGCACGATGGGGAACAACGCCTGGGAATACCCGTACAGTTCGGGATTCTCTTTCAGATGGGCCACACAGCGGTCGAGCCAGCGGTGAGTCATCTGCATCGAAGCCTTGGCATAGGAATATTCGCAGGGGTACGGGGTGCATTCGTCGAAAGCCATGATGATATCGGCGCCTATCTTGCGTTCGATGTCCATCACGCTCTCCGGGGAAAAGAAATGGACGGAACCGTCTATATGCGATTTGAAACGGACTCCCTCTTCCTTTATCTTGCGGGTGGCCGAAAGCGAATACACCTGGTAACCGCCGCTGTCGGTAAGGATAGGGCGCTCCCAACCGATGAATTTGTGGAGTCCTCCGGCCTTTTGCAGGATGTCGGTACCGGGACGCAGGTACAGGTGGTACGTGTTTCCCAGAATGATCTTTGCGTTCACATCGTCCGAAAGCTCCCGCTGGTGTACGCCTTTTACGCTCCCTACCGTACCCACCGGCATGAATATGGGCGTAGGCACATCGCCGTGGGCGGTATGCAGCACACCCGCCCTGGCTTTGGAGTTTGAGTCGCTTTGTTCTATATCGAATTTCATGTCCTTGCAAAGATAATCAATCGCCCGTCAAAACCCCTATCAAAACCCATGGTCTGTTTGCAGGGCCAACAGGTCGTCCAGCGTTTCGCGCCGGGACAGGAGGTAGTCCTGCCTGTCCTTCACCAATACCTGCGGAGGACGGAAACGGGAATTGTACACCGAGGCCATCGTATACCCATAAGCCCCTGCGTTCAGTATGGCCAGCAGATCGCCCCGGCGTATTTCCGGGATCCGGCGGTACACGGCGAAATTATCCGTCTCACAAATATAGCCCGTCACATTGTATTCTTCCGGCTGTCCGGCGGGGTTGGATACGTTGAGGATATGCTGGTAAGCATCGTACATCATCGGGCGGATCAGATGGCACAGCCCGCTGTCCACCTGGGCGAAGGTAGCGGCGGGGGTACGTTTTACCCAGTCCACGCGCACCAACAGCGTCCCGGCGCGGCTCACCAGGAATTTTCCCGGCTCGACCATCATGCGTATGCGCCGTCCAGCCTTTTCTGCGAAACGGTTGAACCGTTCGGATAGTTTTTCACCCAGCAGTTCGATATTCGTACCGGTCTCTTCCGGCTTGTACGGCACTTTGAATCCGCCGCCGAAATCGATGTATTCCACCGGGAACCTTTCGGCCACAGCAAAGATACGTTCGGCCGCTTCGAGGAACACGTCTACATCGTATATACCCGAACCGGTATGCAGGTGTACCCCGTCGATCGCAATATTCTTTTCTTTGGCCAAGGCTTCCACCTGGTCTATTTGTTGCAGGGCGATCCCGAATTTCGATTCTTTTCCCCCGACCGATATCTTGGCATGCTCGCCCGCATAAATGTCCGGGGTAATGCGAATGCCCACCGGAATGCCCGGATGCCTGTCGGCAAATTCCCGGAGCGTCTCTACCGAGTCGATATTGATACGTATCCCCAGTGAAACAGCCTCGTCCAGTTCCCCCATCGGCACCCCGTTGGGAGTGTACACGATATCCGCAGGGGAAAAACCAGCCATAAGGGCCAGAGAGGCCTCATTGACCGATACAGCGTCTATCCCGCTGCCCAACCCCCGCATCAGGCGCAGGATATTGATGTTATTCAGGGATTTCATCGCAAAATTGATCCGGAAGTCATTCACCGGTGCAAAAGCCCTCTCCAGGCGTTCGTATTGCTCCCTGATGATGCCGTAATCGTAAGCATAAAGGGGGGTGCCGTACTTGGCGGCTAATATTTCGGCGGGTATACCGCCTATCGTGTATCCGTTACTATCCACTGTCGCTTCAAATTTATCGTGCAGGTGCAAAAATACGCCAAAAGACTTTCTCCTCCGCGGCTTTTGCCCATAATTTAAGATTTAAGGCCTTACCGGATCGGATAGGCGATAAAAGTCTGTCCCGGCTGGTAACTGAGCGCCCGCCAGTATTCCGGGTGTACGAGTACTTCGGTATAGTCCATCTTTTTCCCATCTACCCATATTTCCCGCTTGACCAGGCGGAATCCGTGGCTGTAATCCACATACCGCATTATATGACCGGTATATACCGGCTGTATCGGCTTTCCGTCGGGTTTGTGCCAGCCGTAAAGGGCGATCCGCCCGGGCTTTCCGGAAAGCGTCTGGGTAATTACCACATCTTTCTTATGTCCGGCTACGAGGCCTTTGCGGCCTTTGCGCTGCCCCTCGATGATATAGTTGTGCACGACGAACGTATTGAACGTTTCCCGCTCGCACATCATCGGCATGGGTTTCAGTTTCACCCGGGCCGTACGGTAGACATCGTCGCATATTTTGGGCGTGGACAGGAAGCATCCGAGCATGTCTGCGATCCGCTGCGCAGCGCGCGGGGTAACGGGAAGGCGGAGGAAATCCGCATCCGTTCCTACACACAGGTAATCCGGCGAAACATAATAATGTGCTTTCACGGTACGCCCGTCGGAAGTCGCGAACTCAACATCCACCCGGGCAAACCGGCGCATGAACTGCGGGAAATTCCCGTCCGAATACCAGCGCACGGCCATGGAATCCCTTTCGGGCACATTGGCCGCTTCGGCCTGTACCCGGAATGCTTCGCCCCCTTCCTCAGGGCGGGGCAGGCCCTTCCCTACAGCCATTTTTCCGGCGGAACAGGCGCCGAAGATCAAACAAAGAATCGTAGAGATTCCTATCGCGGATATTTTCATCGGGTTCTATTTTCCGGTAAAAGTAAGCATCCCGCGGGAAAATAGCCAAAGGCCGTCTTTTTTTTGTGGGTGATCGGCGGACGGAACGTCTTATTTGCGATATTTGTAAAATCCGAACGGATATATTAAAAAACCACCATACTATGCTGAAAAAATCTATTTGCATCCTTCTGGCCGCCGCCCCGGTACTCGCCGCACAGGCCCAGGAACTGAAAATCGTGGCCGGATCGGCCGACACGACCTACACCGCTATCGTCAACCTGCGCGGAATGGGCCCGGCCGGGTCGCAGATCACCGTGCAGGGACAGTCTTTCCCCATCTATTCGTCCGGGGAATGGGCGGCGCGGGTCGACCTGAAAGAAGGCGACAACACTTTCACCCTGTCCACAGGGGATGGGCAGAGCCTGACTAAAAGCGTTTTCCTGAAAAAACGGGAAGCGCCTAAACCGGTAGACGGTCTGCGCGCCGAAAACGTCCAGATACTCCCTTCCGACAATATGGCAGTCGCCCCGGGAGATGCCGTACGTATCCGCCTGCGTTCGATGCCGGGTGCCAAACTATCCTGGTTGGGAGGCAGTCCTCTTTACGAAGTATCCCCCGGCGTTTTCCAGGGGCAATACACGGTACAGCCGGACGACACGAATATCACCCGGCCGGTAGAACTTTCGATCGCCGCAGGGGATTCGTCCGCCGTGCAGGCCGTCAAATCCAAAATGGAGTTCCTGGACGGAAAAACGCCCTTCATGGTACAAACCAAGGAGGGGGCCTACCTCAACTACGGGCTGGGAACCGACCGCTTGGGCGGCACGAAGATCAACTCGCTCGACGCCGGGATAAAACTCCGGGTAATAGGCCGGGTGAACGATATGTATAAAGTGCAGCTCTCGCGCAATACGATCGCCTGGATACCGGACAGCTACACTGAAAAACTCCCCGAAGGAACTTTCCCGGGGGAATCGCTCACCGGATCGTGGAGCGTCTCGACCGACGGGAATTACGACTACCTGGTCGTAGGTCTGAGCGAACGCCTGCCCTACGCCATTACCGAAGACGTGGACCTTCACCGGATCAACGTCGATCTGTTCGGCGCAGCCTGCAACACGAACTGGATTACCCAGCTCAAAGGCGAGAAAGAGATCGCCAACGTATCGTACAAACAGGTCGAGGACGATGTGTTCCGTGTGGTAGTAGACCTGAAGAACAGCCAGATATGGGGTTACTCTGTGTCCTACCGGGGCAACAGTCTGGTGATTAAAGTGAAACACCGGCCCGAAAGCCTGAAGCTAAAAAACCTGGTCATCGCCGTAGACGCAGGCCACGGGGAACCCTGGAACGGGGCCCGGACGACCAGCGGAGTGAAAGAACAGGATCTGACCAAAGATATGGCCGAACACCTGAAAAAAGTGCTGGAATCCAAAGGAGCGAAAGTGATCCTCACCCGCCCGGGCATAGATAATACCTCGATGGCCGACCGCAAGGCAACCGCCCTGAACGCCGGGGCCGACATCCTGATTTCCATCCACTGCAACGCCGGCGGTTCGCCCTTCACGGCCAAAGGTACCAGCACTTATTACCGCCACCTGTCCCACCGTCCGCTTTCCGCCTTCATCCTGGAAAGCATCCTGCCGATGGACGTGGCCAATTTCGGAAACGTGGGAAATTTCAACTTCTCGCTCAACCAACCTACCGAATACCTGACCGTCCTGGTGGAAACGCTGTTCCTCTCTTCCCCGGAAGATTCGTCCAAGATACTGGACAAACATTTCCGGGATGAAATGATGGAGCGTACGGCCTGGGGATTGGAAAAATTCCTCGCCTCGGTGGACGGCAGCGATGCCAAAGCCCCGAAGAAATTCAAGGCTTCCAAATAAACAGGCAAGCATATTTACGTGCAAAAACGGCCCCGGTTTTACCGGGGCCGTTTTGTATCTTAATCCGGCGTCACAGACTAATCCCGTACACCCGCGAACGCCCCCCAAGGGTGGTAGCATTCGCCCAAATAAGCAAATCCGAACCGCTCGTAATAGGAAGTATGATCGGTACACAGGTACATGTTCTCAAATCCTGCAGCCCGCGCATCTTTTTCCGCTTGGTCGATCAACAATTTCCCATAGTTATTTCCCCGGTGTTTTTCCTCGATGAATAGCGCCACCAACCAGGGATACAGATCCATCCGGGAGTCTTCTCCGGCCCATTTGCTTTGGAAATAGGCGATCGCCGTTTCCAAATACCGGGGTTGTTCTCTCAGGGAGATCACATTCATCTGTTTTCGTTTTAGGGTGTGTTTACCTGCAAAAATACGAAAAGAACGGGTGTATCTAAAAATCCCACAAACTATGAGAATTGTCATATCCGTTCACACACAAAGCCCGCCTGCATTTACCGCGCGGAAGAGTTTCGTTTTTTCCTGCCAAGGTTTCCATTTATTGCCTTCCTGTGGTGAAAAACCGTTACATTTGGCTTAACTTTGCAAACCTAAAAACCGCATCCCGCATGGATTACCTCATCCTGTTCGCCGCCACCGTACTGGCAGTAGTAGTGGTCAATATTTTCCGGGGCCGGCTGACTAAAACGGCCGTCGACCTGATTTCCGGATTCACCGGGGCTTTCGTACTGGGCATTATCGTATTCCACATGCTTCCCGAGGCTTACGAAGGAGGCCTCTCGGCCACTGTGATCGGATTCTGCATCATGGGCGGGCTGCTCATCCAGGCGGTACTCGATTTTTTCACCAAAGGAGTCGACCATGGGCATACCCATACGGATTCCTGTACGCACAGCCATTCCCATTCGGGCGAAAAAGTCGACAATTCGCTGACCATCGGCATGTTCGTCAGCCTGTTCCTCCATACTTTCCTGGAATCCACCCCGATATTGGCCGGGGATGTCCACGGCCACGACCATGCCCACGGCATCCTGGATATAGGCGGAGTATCCCCGCTGCTGCTGAGTATCGCTCTGCACACCATCCCGATGGCTATCGTGCTGTACATCCTGATCCTTCGCAGCGTACGCAGCAAGACCAAGGCCATGCTCCTGATGCTGCTGTTCGGGCTGGCCGGCCCACTCGGCATGTTCGTAGGGGCGCATACGGAGATATTCCACGAGTATTACTACGCGGCGTTGGCCGTGGTAGTAGGTATTCTGCTGCACGTTTCCTCGGTCATGCTCTTCGACTGCGATATGGCGGCATACGGGAAAGTGCGCAAACTGGTTATTATCGTTTTGGGATTCATCGCCGCCATGCTGGTGGTCATATAGCATCCGCCGCATGATAGACGGGATCATCGCCTTTTTTACCGGAAGCGCTTACCAAAAGGCCGTCGGACATGCGGGCGACCTGCAAAAACAGGGAAAGCCGATCGAAGCTGCAGAGGCGTACATGGCCTTGCTGGAAACGGAATACGCCCGGAAAATGAAATTATGCGGCCGTATCGTGCGCCTGACCGACGCCGTGCAGCCCCTATTGGAACGTTTAGGCCGGACAAAAGACGAACGCCGGATTCTCGGGCAGTCGATGCGGCTGTGTATCACCACCACCCGCACAAGATCATGGGAGCGCTGGCAAAAACGGATCGCAGAATTGGACTTTGAAGACTGAAACGGACAAATCCGGGTCCAGGGCCAAATTCGTTTGAGCAAGACCGAGGTTCACCTGCCTTATGCAGGGATATAAAGAAAATGGGAGCTTCGCTAACGGCTTCTTTATCCGCCGCAATATGGTACTTTAAGAAACGATCACTCGCTTCGCTTTTTTAGCCGTCCCGCCTGAGGCCAGGTGTTTCAGGTAAGCCATGCGTAAAATTACAGCAACACGGAAAAATCCCCGCTGCCGTAACCTTCCTCTTTCAGGTTGCCCAGACGGATAAAACCGCACCCGGGATACGTTTCTTCCAAATAGTCTTTGATCACACGTACCGTATCCCTCTCTATTTGGGGCAACACATCGGGGTAATAGTTGTACACGACCGCTACCACGTCTATCCCGCGCGCTTTGCACAGTTCGAGACTCATCACCGTATGGTTGATGCTCCCCAGTTTGCCCGAAGTGACCAATACGACCGGCAGGTCTTGCCGGGCAAGCCAGTCGAGCAAATATTCGCGCCTGTTCAGGGGCACACAAAGCCCCCCCACCCCTTCGCACAGGACGTATTCATAACGTTTTTCCAGTTCTTTCCGGGCGGCGGTGATCTTTTCGGGATCTATCTCCGCACCGTCTATCTCGGCCGCCAGATGCGGGGAACACGGCACCGTGAAAATAAAGGGGCATGTAAGCCCTTCCCTGTCCTCCGGCAAAGAGTCCACCCCCATCATCAGGCGGTGGCGTTCGATATCTTCCGACGACCCCACGCAACCTGTCTGGGCGATCTTCTGGGTCACCACGTTTTTGCCGTGGTCTTTCAGGTAGCGGGCGAACGCGCCTGTCACCCATGTTTTCCCGGCGTCGGTATCGATGCCGGTGATGAAATAAGTCTTTTTATGGGCCATTATTTTTCTGTTTTAGCCGTATTTTTCTTCCTGAAAAAGAAATCCCGTAGGGGCCGATTGTAGAATATGAGCAGCGAAGCGGTCAGGATGAACAGCCCGGCCACGGTAAAGGCATTGGGATTGTCGCCCGTCATCAGCAGCCAGCTCTCGATCGATCCGAACACCGGCATCAGGAATTTCCACATATTGAGTTCCGAAACTTTCACTTCCGGACGGGCCAGCAGGGCAAACCAGGTGACCATCGTCGTGACGGCGATGAACACTTTTATCACCAGGGCGATGTGGAACATTCCGGCCGTGGGGAACGGCTGCCAGTCGCCGGTGATAGCCGCCAGGGCGAGCAGTAGTGCGCCGCCGATAGTCAGTTCCGCCGAATTGAGCACCCGGATATCCACTTTGGAAAAATCGATTTGCGAGACGATGATATTGCCGTAAGCCGCCGAAACGCAGTTCACCAGCATCAGCAAAATACCGCCTATGGCCGCCACACCCATCGCCTGCATGTTGATCAGGCTGGGGAAACTCACTACCACCAAGCCTACCACCGCCAGGGCGATGCTGAACACTTTGAGCGGAGTAAAACGGTCGGTCTTGAGCATGAAATGCGCCATCACGGCCACGAAGAACGGCTGGGCGCTCACGATGAGCGATGCCAGCGAGGCGTCGAGCAGGTTTTGTCCCAGGTAATAGGCTCCGTAGAGTATCGTCGTGGAGAAAAGGGCTACTTTTATCATCAGCCACAGGTTGTCCTTCACCTGACGGAAATACCGGGGGCCGATCCGGGCCCAAGGCATCAGCACGACGCCTGCGATCAGGTATGTGTATCCCGCGAACTGCAGGGGGGAAGAAAGGTATTCGAGACCCACTTTGGTAGGCACGAAGGTCGAAGCCCACAACAGGCAGGTCATAATAGCCAAAAAAGGCGTGGAAAATATTATTTTCTTCATCTCTCGAGAGGATTTTTTTGAAATATAGCCCGGTACAGGTTACCATAGTTCAGCAGCACCAAGGACGAGGTGAGGACGAGCAACCCCACTACCGAATACAACTGAGGATACTCATTCGGCATCAGCGCCCAGCTTTCCATCGAACCGACCACCGGGATGAGGAATTTCCACATATTCAGTTCGGATACTTTTATACCCGGACGGGCCAGCAGCACGAACCACAGCCCGATAGCTACCGTCGAAATGAACACCAGTACGGCCAGCGACACCCACCAAATTCCCTGTGTAGGAAACCCGTGAAAACCGGCAACCGGATACGATATGGCCAACAAGGTAAGCCCGCCCACCATCAACTGCGAGGAGGAGAACACCAATGGATCCAGCCGGTCGGTCTGGGTACGGGATATCAAGACATTGGAAAATGCGGACGTCATGTTGTTGCCCACCAGGAACAGGATGCCGAGGATCGGGGTCCACCCCAGGAAATCGGCCCCCGATATTTTGCCGGAAGCGATAATCACCAGCCCGGCCAGCCCGAGCAGAATGGCAGCCGTTTTCCGCCAGGACAGCCGGTCGTCGCGCTTCATAAAATGGGCGAACACCGCCACAAACAGCGGTTGGGAACCCACCACAAGGGCTCCGATGGCCGCTTCCACGCGCATCTGCCCCATGTAGAAACAGGTGTACAGCAGGGAAGTATGAAATACCGATATAAGCAGTATTTTCGGGAAATTGCGCCGCACCTGGGCGAAATAGCCTCCTTTACCGGGATCGTTCTTCTTCCCTATGCGCGACAGGGCATAGAACAAGGCGATGAAAAAACCGGCCAGGAAAAAGCGGTACCCTGCGAACTCCAATGGGCGCGGCATGATCTCCAGCCCTATCTTGAGCGGGACAAAAGGCGATGCCCAAAGGATGCAACATATCACGGCCAGAAAAGTCGTGGAAGTGAACAGTTTTCTCATTCCGGATACAACTAACGCGGGCAAATGTACGAAATATGACTTATATTTGTTACCCGAAAGGCCGCAACCGGCCGGAATACGAACAAAAAACAAGACATAATGTATAAAATAACCTGCACCATGCTCGCCCTGTTCGCGACCCTTTTATTTTCCTGGGGATGCAAAGGGCACAATGCGGCAACCGAAAAACAAACGGCCGCCATGGCAGACTCTACCCGGACATTCGAATACATAAAAGTGCCGGATTCCCTCGCTTCGCCCCAGGCGCGGGCCGAATACGTGACGGAACACTTCTGGGACAACTACGATTTTGCGGATACGAGCCTGCTGTCCCTGCCCCAGGTCAGCGAACAGGGTTTTGCCGATTACACGCACATTCTCAACGGCGTGGAACCGGATATGGCGCGTAAGTCGATCGGCCTGTTCCTCGAAAAAGCATCGGCAGCGCCTGCGGCCCGCGACCATTTCCTCACGCTGGCCGAAAAATACCTGTACGACCCGAATTCCCCGATGCGCAATGAAGAATTGTACATTTGTGTAATAGAATCGTACCTGACCGATAAACGCGTTCCCGAAGTGTCGCGTTTGAGGCCTGCGGCCCAACTGGAAACGCTGCTCAAAAACCGGCAGGGAGCCCCGGCAGCCGATTTCAGGTACGAGACCATCGGCGGGGCCAAAGGAAGCCTGTACGGGATCAAAACACCATACACGCTGGTCTATTTCAACAATCCCGAATGCGAGAACTGCCATATCACCACCAGCCGGATGAAAAATTCCCCGACCCTGAACGAAATGATCCGCGACAAACAATTGACCATCCTTTCCATCTATCCGGACGGCCAAGTCGAGATGTGGCGCGAACATGCGGCGGATTTCCCTTCCAATTGGGTGGTAGCATACGATAAAGGCCGCACGATAGACGCCGGACGGCTTTACGACCTGCGGGCCATCCCTTCGCTGTACCTGCTGGACAAGGACAAGAAAGTCCTTATGAAGGACGCAGACCTGTGGCACGCAGAAGCCTTTCTGAGCAAAGCGCAATAACCGCATCGTTGGTTTTTCCCGAAAATAAATTAAATCACAAACGATATATGGACGTAAAAATAAAAGGGAACATACATTATGTAGGGGTGAACGACCGCAGCAAAGCCCTGTTCGAGGGAATGTGGCCCCTTCCCCTGGGTATTTCCTATAACTCCTACCTGATAGACGACCAAAAGACAGCTTTGGTGGATACGGTCGACATCTGCTATTTTGAACCTTTTTACCACAAGCTAAAACAGATACTGGGCGATCGGCCTGTCGATTATCTGATTATCAACCATATGGAACCGGATCATTCGGGATCCATCAGCCTGATCCGCAAATATTACCCGGACATCACCATCGTGGCCAGCAAACAGGCGTTCGGCATGCTGGAAGGGTTCTACGGCATAGATACCGGGGCACAGATCCAGGTGGCAGACGACACCCGGTTGGACTTAGGGCATCACAAACTCCAATTCCGCCTCACCCCTATGGTGCATTGGCCGGAAACGATGATGACTTTCGACAGCACGGAAGGAGTGCTTTTCTCCGGCGATGCGTTCGGCGCGTTCGGCGCCCTGGACGGAGGCGTACTGGATACCCGCATCAATACCGACAAATATTGGAACGAGATGTTCCGTTACTATTCCAATGTCGTGGGCAAATACGGCACGTCCGTCCAGCGGGCTTTCCAGAAGCTGGAAGGACTGCCCATATCCGCCATCTGTTCCACCCACGGGCCCGTATGGATGGAAAATGTCCCGAAAGTAAAGGACATTTACGACCGACTGAGCCGCTACGAGGCCGAGGACGGCGTGGTGGTGGCCTATGGGAGCATGTACGGCAATACCGAGCAAATGGCCGAAACGATCGCGGCCGAACTCTCTGCACAGGGAGTCTGCAATATCGCGATGCACAACGTGAGCAAGAGCGACGCTTCGTATATCCTGGCCGATGTGTTCCGCTACAAGGGCCTTATCGTCGGGGCGCCGACCTACAATACGACCGTTTTTCCGACCATGGAAGCCCTCCTTTCCAAAATACTCAACCGGGATATCAAAGGCCGCTTTCTGGGTTATTTCGGTTCTTTTACCTGGGCGGGGGCTGCGGTGAAGACTATCCGGGAATTTGCCGAGAAAAGCAAATTCGACGTAGTGGGCGACCCGGTGGAAATGAAACAGTCCCTGAACGAGGATACCCGCCGCCAATGCGAAGAACTCGCCCGGGCCATGGCCGCACAACTGAAGCAAGACAAATAGTCATGTATCTATAGAAACCTAAAGGCGCCCGATGGGCGCCTTTTTTATTTGAATTCGTTTTCGGCCGCTTTGGAACTTTTCCGATGCCGCCACATTTCGATCACCCCCGGAAGGATGGACACGACGACGATCACTAAGATGAACAGTTTCATATTCCCCTGCACGAACGGAAGTCCGCCGAACAGGTACCCTGCATAGGCGAACACGACTACCCAAAGTATCGCTCCGGCTATATTGAAAACGGAAAAACGGCGGTAGCCCATCCGCCCGATACCGGCCACGAAGGGCGCGAACGTCCGGATAATGGGTAAAAAACGGGCCAGCACGATGGTTTTTCCCCCGTATTTTTCATAGAACTTATGGGTCTTTTCCAGATAGCTCTGCTTGAATACTCTGGAATCGGGATTTTGGAACAGTTTTTTTCCGAAAAACCGTCCGATAGTATAGTTCAGCGCATCCCCCAGCACGGCCGCCACGATCAGCACCAAGGCCAGCAGGTGGATGTTGAGGTCGTCCGGCTGCATCGAGCATAGCGCCCCGGCCAGGAACAAGAGCGAATCCCCCGGCAGGAAAGGCATGACGACCAGTCCGGTCTCGCAAAAAATAATGAGAAATAGAATTACATATACCCATGCCCCATACAGGGCCACCATTTGCGCCAAATGAACGTCTATATGCAGGATAAAATCCCAAATAAAATCAAAGTATTCCATACACACCGATCTCTGCTTTATAAGATAAATATAGTGAAAGCCGAGCGCCATTCAAACTTGTTTGAAAATGGCCGAGGCGCCTCCTATATTATGTAAATATACGAACATAATCGTTCCTGCAACAGGATATTTTACACCTTAATACCTCTTTAGGAAAAGGCAAAAAACATCCATTCCCTAAAAGGGGTACGGTGTGATTTGTGAAATAAAAAGGGGATCAAAATGATTGTACGGTACGGCGGAGCGCTACCAAATGTTCCAGCAGAGCTTCCAAAAGTTCCAGGCGGAGCATATTGGCCCCGTCCGATTTGGCGCAGGAAGGGTCGGGATGTGTCTCGAGGAACAGCCCGTCCACGCCCGATACGATCGCATTGCGGGCGATGAGTTCGATCATCTCCGGCCGCCCGCCCGTCACGCCCGTAGAAGTATTGGGCTGCTGGAGAGAATGGGTCACGTCCATCACTACCGGCGCATATTGTTTCATCACCGGTATCCCGGTAAAATCGACGATCAGATCGCGGTATCCGAACATTGTGCCCCGGTCGGTAACCATGACCCGGCCGTTGCCGGCGTCTTTTACTTTTTGTACGGCGAATTCCATGGCATCGGGCGCCATGAACTGGCCTTTTTTCAGGTTGACGACCTTTCCCGTCCGGGCGGCTGCCACCACCAGGTCGGTTTGCCGGACTAGAAATGCAGGGATTTGCAGGACGTCCACATACTCGGCCGCAATGGCGGCATCGGGAGTTTCATGGATATCGGTTACCGTGGGAACTCCTATTTCCCGCCGTACTTTGGACAGGATGTTCAGTGCCTTTTCATCACCGATACCGGTAAAACTGTCGATACGGGAGCGGTTGGCTTTTTTATAAGAGCCTTTGAATATGTAAGGGATCCCGAGCCTGTCGGTGATACGTGCCGCTTTTTCTGCAATGCGAAGGGCCATGTCTTCGGATTCTATTACGCAGGGGCCTGCCAAGAGGAAAAAGTTATCCTTGTCGGTATGTTTTATGCCCGGTATCCCGGCCAGTAATTCTTTGGTCGTCATTTGTCGTTTCAATTTAACTCCGTACTGCTATTCTCCAGGTCTGCGTCTTTGACGCGCCCGGCCGAATAATACCGCTTCCGCCAATACGGGTCGTTCAGGTCGCTTATCTGGACTCCTGTACTGCGGTTAGCGGACAGGAATTTCCCATCGCAAAGATACACCGCTACGTGGTTGATCCGACCTCGCGAACGGAAAAAAAGCAAATCCCCTTCCCGGAGGTTTGAAAAGTTTTTTTCCTTGAAAGACTCCACCATCCTGCTGGAATACATTTCACGGGAGGAACGGGGAAGCAGCAAGTCCGTCACAAAATTATAAAGAGCCCGCGTGAGAGCGGAACAATCCACGCCTTTCTTGCTTTCGCCTCCGTACCGGTAAGGCGTCCCTATCCAATCGTCCACGAATTCGTAGATCTTTTCATTTTTCAGTTCCGTGGGCTCTACCCCCATTATTTGGGCGTATTTTGTGATAACTTCGGAGATGGGCCTTGTCGTCAGATGGGCCATATCATATACGTCCAAAAGTACCAACACCAGCGTATCTACATATTGGGGGGATTTGTCAAACGGCGAAGACAAGACAGCGCCCTGTACTCTCATCGTATCGAATACCTGCGCTTTTGCCACAAAAGGGATGGCTGCAAATAATAAAGAAAATAAAAATTTTCTCATGATCGCCCGGGTCGAAAACCCATATAGTTGCAAATTTAATACTTATGGTTCTTTTTTTCGAAAGAAATACTTATAAAAAGACGTTAAAATTGCTGGTTTTTGCCAGATATATGCTTAGAAATCGGGGGAGATGTTTTAAAAGCAGGGATGGCCGCCGATTAACCGGCCGCTTCTTCCGGCACGCATAGAACATGGCTGGACTTTGCAAAGGCTATGGCGAATCCCCGGTATATTCCGTATCTTTACAGGCTAATTTTTAGAGAAAATGCAGTTCAAACTTACCAGCGACTATTCCCCTACCGGCGACCAACCGGAAGCGATAAAACAACTCACCCAAGGCATAGAGGAGGGTAATCCGGCGCAAACCCTGCTAGGGGTTACCGGATCGGGAAAGACATTTACAATAGCCAACGTAATCCGGAATACCGGGCGCCCCACCATCGTACTGGCCCATAACAAGACCCTGGCCGCCCAGCTTTACTCGGAGTTCAAAGGCTTTTTTCCGGAGAACGCCGTGGAGTATTTCGTGTCGTATTACGATTATTACCAGCCGGAGGCTTATATTCCCTCCACGGGCACATACATCGAAAAAGACCTCTCCATCAATGAGGATATTGAGAAACTGCGCCTTTCGGCGGTTTCTTCCCTGTTGTCGTCCCGCCGGGACGTGATCGTGGTAGCTTCCGTATCGTGCCTGTACGGTATCGGGAACCCGTACGAATTCGAGAAGAGCGTGATAGATATAGCCGTAGGGCAGACTATCCCGCGCACCACATTCCTGCACCGTCTGGTGGACGGGTTGTACAGCCGTACTACGGCCGATTTTGCCCGGGGGAATTTCCGGGTGAAAGGCGATACGGTAGATGTGTTCCCGGCCTATTCCGATACGGCGGTACGGATCCATTTCTTCGGCGACCGGATCGAAGAAATAGAAGGGACGGACCCGGTAAGCAATGCGGTGATCACGTCTTACGACCATTTGCGTATTTATCCGGCCAATATTTTCGTCACCGGCAAGGATCGGCTGAAAACGGCCATCCGCCAGATCGAAATAGATCTCGGCCAGCGGGTGGAGTATTTCAATTCCGTAGGACAACCCCTGGAGGCTAAGCGGCTGAAAGAACGTACGGAATTCGACCTGGAAATGATCCGGGAGCTGGGCTACTGCTCCGGCATCGAGAACTATTCGCGTTACCTGGACGGCCGGGAGCCGGGCAGCCGCCCGTTCTGCCTGCTGGATTATTTCCCGAAGGATTTCCTGATGGTCATCGACGAGAGCCACGTGACCGTCCCCCAGGTACAGGCGATGTACGGCGGAGACCGCAGTCGTAAAACCAACCTGGTGGAATACGGGTTCCGCCTGCCGGCGGCCATCGACAACCGGCCGCTGAAATTCGAGGAATTCGAAGCGATGCAGCATCAAACGATCTACGTGTCGGCTACCCCGGCGGATTACGAGCTCGAAAAATCGGGCGGCGTCGTGGTGGAGCAAGTGATACGCCCCACCGGGCTGCTCGACCCGGAAATAGAAGTCCGGCCGTCGAAGAACCAGATAGACGACCTGCTGGAAGAGATACACAAGCGCGAAGAATTGGACGAGCGCGTGCTGGTGACCACCCTGACCAAACGCATGGCCGAGGAACTGGCCAAATATCTGGCCCGGGTAGGAGTTCGCTGCCGGTACATACACTCGGATGTCGAGACGATGGAACGCGTACAAATCATGCAGGACTTGCGCGAGGGATTGTTCGACGTGCTGATCGGGGTGAACCTGCTGCGCGAAGGGCTCGACCTGCCGGAAGTGTCGTTGGTGGCGATCCTCGATGCGGACAAGGAGGGCTTCCTCCGCTCGCACCGTTCACTCACCCAGACCATCGGCCGCGCGGCACGCCATGTGAGCGGCAAGGCGATCCTCTATGCCGACAAGATGACCGATTCGATGCGGCTGACTATCGACGAAACGGCCCGGCGTCGGGCGGTACAGACGCAGTACAACGAATCGCACGGGATCACGCCCCAGCCGATAAACAAGGCGATGAGCCTCAATTCGCTGCTTGCCAAAGCGGCCGAAAGCCCTACCGGCGCCGCCGAATTGGTGCGCATTTCCAAGGAAAGGGGTATCAGTGCCCAGCAGGCGGACGAAAAATTCCTTTCACCGGGGGAACTGAAAAAGCGCATCGCCGATGCCCGGAAAGAAATGGAAAAAGCCGCCAAAGACCTCGATTTTATCTCTGCCGCCGCCTGGCGCGACGAAATGGAACGGCTCAAAGCATTGGCTGACGGAAAAAAATAAGTTATTTCAGGGACTTTCGCAGGTATACCATGTCCCGGCATATACGCCCGTCGTCCTCGTAGATGGGTTCCGGATAGTGGTCGGTGAAAAAGCCTTTTATTTGTCTGTAAGGCCGGAAACCGTGCCTCATATAAAATTCCGCCTGCCAGAAGGGCGGTTCGCCTTCTCCGGGGGTGCCTGTGCCCAATATCAGCGTATCTAAATTCCGGAACCGTATTTCGATAAAGCGGAGCATTTCTCCGGCCCAGCCGCGCTGCCGGAAGGCCGGGGCCACCGCCAGGTTCTTTATTTCTGCGGTGTGTCCGTCCAGGGGGAGGACTGCGGCACAGCATACGGCCATATGATTCTCGAACCCGACGAATAAAAAAGATTTTTCCAGATACAGCTTAACCATTTCCGGCGAGGGATCGGCCAATAGAAGCATCGGAAGAAACGATTCTCTATCCTTCCGGATTTCCCGGATATCCGCTTGGGTTTCCAATATCATATAATGTTAAAATATATAAACATTTGCCAGCTCTTTCCCTTTTTTAGTAAATTAGCTTATAACCCATCTCTTAAAGACCATGAAAATACCAAACCTTGAGACCGGCTCCATCCTCATAGCTGCTCCTGAACTGAAAGGGGACGAATTTCACCGTACGGTGATATATTTGACTTCATACGATGAAAACGGAGCGGCCGGACTGGTACTGAACCGCCCGATGAAAATATTCCTCGGACAGATCTTCCCGGAAATAAAATCACCTGTTCCGGTCTTTTGGGGCGGCCCGGTAGGTAACGATACGTTAATCCTGCTGCACAACGATCCCATACAGATCCCGGGGAGTACAAAAGTAGGGAATTCAGTCTATTGGGGAGGAGATTTTTCGGCGATGAAAGAACTTCTCTCCAAAGGAGAAATAACCCCGGACGACATCCGGTTCTTTATCGGTTACTCCGGATGGAGCCCCGGGCAACTCGAAGGGGAAATACGGGAAAAATGTTGGCTCATAGAACGCCCCGATTTCGACCCGCTTTCCGGACAGACAGAAAATTTATGGGTCGAGCGCATCTGCGGCAAAACCGGCAGAGAGCCCTTGTTTTACGATCCGGCACCCGAAGAAAGCGGATTTCCCAGTTAACAGCCGGCCTTTTCTATTTTCCGACTTTATACTTTCGCAGTCCTTCTGTGGTAGGGGTATCCCCTATCGAATCCAGGGCGATACGCCTTCCCCCTGCGACCGGGTTTTCCCGACGGCCGCTGTGAAGCGCTTCATACGTATCGAAATCGACAGGCATCCGGTCTTTGAGTTCCGAAAAGATACCGCACTTTGAAATGCGGCCTTTCCAATCCTGCTCGATATCCAGGACGAATACTTTGCTCTTGGATCCGCTCCCGTATGAAAGGCATCCTACCGTTTTTCCGGCCACCTCCGCCCCTTCTTCGTAAAGGCTGCGCACCAGGCTGATAACCGACATGAAGATCGAAGCGGTATACATATTCCCGATCAGCGTCGAGGCGCGTTCCCCCCGCTCTATCCGTTGGGCTACAAATTCCCGGTAAAGCGGCGTTTTAGCTACCGTTTTATAAAAATCCGAAGGCTGGGTATCGGTCTGTTTCAATCCGGCCTGCTGTTCTATCTCGCCCAAGCGACCTTTTTCCGTCATCCAGTCCACCCAGTTGCGCACGATCATCCGCCTGCCCTGATAGGCATATGGTTGGTGAAACGCCAGGTAATCCCAATCCGAAAGCACGTCGAGCCGCCCCCGGGCAGAAAAGTCCGCCAGGGCTTCGGTGATGCGCTCGCAGTAGCAATCGTTGGACATAGGCCCATCGAATACCGGCTCGTCCCGGTGGATAAGCACTTTTGCATCCGCGTGCCCCCAGAACCCATCGCCTGACAAGTTGGACAAGGCATGATCCACAGCCTTTTCGTCGGCATCGACCCCGGCGGCACGCAGCGCGGCTGACAGCAGGGCTTTTTTATCGAAGGCATGGTGCGGTTTATAAAAATCGCCTTCCGAGTGCATACCGACCCCGAAATCCTCCCCGACCGAAAAAAGGCGGGGCTCCCGGGATACCAGCATAGCCACCGCACCGGCGCCCTGGGTATATTCCCCGGCAGAGGCCAATGCGTATTTGGCAAAATCGGCCGCGATGACGATCGCCTTGCGGTCTTTTCCGCCGCGCACCCATTCCAGGCTGTTGTGCAAGGCATCCACAGCCCCCACACAAGCAAAGGTCATATCCAGTACGTCGCAGTTCTTCAGGCAACGCGCTCCATATTTGCTTTCGAGAGCTTCTTCGAGAATGGCGCTGACATAAGTGGCCGTCGGTTTGGCCGAATCGAGCGCACTCTCCGTTCCCAGGTACAGGCGCCCTACCGTACGGGGATCGATGCCGTTGTCCTCGATAAGCCGCAGGGCTGCCTCGGCCGCCATCGTAACCGTATCCTCGTCGGTATCCGTCAGTGCCATAGCCGTCAGGCCCAGGCCTTTGGTCAGCTTGTCGGGGTCTATGCCGCGCGCAACAGCCAAGGTCTTGATATCGAGAAACAACCGGGGTACGTAGTACGAAATGCAGTCTATGCCTGTTTTTGTCATGGTGATATTTTTATTCGGGTTGGTATTCTTTTACATGTGTATTGTACTTGTCAAAAAGCCGCCGGGCGTTTTTGGCAAAGGTGTTCATCCGGGCATAATCCTCCTCGGACAACGGAAAGGCCTTTTTCTCGGCCTCCCGCACCGGGAGCAGGTAAAATTTCTGGCGGCCGTCCACCACCGGTTTCCACACCCAGACCAGTCCGTAAGAGCAATCGGCGATCCGCACCCCCGTATCCTCTTTTACAAAAGTGATCCGGACGGTGGCCCCGCCCTGGGTATCGATGTTCTTCTGGTTGGAGATGTAATTGCCCAGCGAATAGACGACCACGTTCTCTATCCGCCCGGTGCTATCCATAGGGGCGTGCATGGGTTGTACGACATGGGGATGCCCGCCGATGACCACGTCCACGCCCTGGCCGATAAGGAAATCCGCCAGTTCCGCCTGGGATTTTTCAGGGAGCATCTTGTATTCCAGCCCCCAGTGCATACAGGCGATGATAATATCCGGATGCCGGGATTTTGCTACAGCGATATCTTTTTTTATCTGGGACGTATCGATGACGTTGACATAAGTAGGGGGACGGTGTGGGATGCCGTTGGTCCCATAGGTATAGTTCAACAGGGCGAAACGAATGCCGTTCTTCTGGAACAGCATCGGATAGCGCCGCTCCCGTTCGGTCGTATCACGGAAGATCCCGGTATGGGGTATTTTGAGCGAATCGAGTATCTCCACCGTGCGGACGACTCCTTTTTTGTAACGGTCCAGGCTATGGTTGTTGGCCGTGACCAGGATATCGAACCCGGCTTGTTTCACCGCCACGGCAAAAGCCACGGGAGCGCAGAAACGCGGGTATCCGGAATACGGCAGTACGCCCAAGGGCAGTTCGAGATTGGCCAGGGCGATAGTGGCCGCCTGTATTTCGGGGGCCACATATTGGAAACACTCGGTATAATCGTACCGGCTGCTGTCCACCCGGGCGGAGGCCAATTGAGGATCGTGCTGCATAATATCCCCGGCAAAATACATTTCGACCGGGACGCTCTGCTGGCCGGTCAGCAAACCGGGCAACGATCCCAAAACGATAAGGGCAAATGTTTTTTTCCAGGTATTCATCTCCATATCGGCCCGCTAATTATTCGGTAATGCCCGTTTCTCTCAGCCAAAGGCCGACGAGTTCTTTCATCCGGGAATGGTAGGCGAAATCCGGTTTAAAGCCCCAGCCGTGTTCCCCGGACGGGAATATATACATCGCCGCCGGAACGCCGTGCGATTTGAGCGCCCGGTAATACCGCAGGCTGTTTTCCGGCGGGACACCCGTATCGTCGTCGCTGAGCAGCAGCAATGCCGGTGGCGTATGCCCGTTCACCTGTCTTTCGAGCGAATAGCGGACCCGCAAGTTTTCGTCGTCCGCATCCTTTCCCAACAGTTTGGCACGGGAGATATGGTGGGTCACTGCATCGTCCGTCATATTTATCACCGGATAAAAAAGGATCGTAAAATCGGGACGGAATTCTTTCGGGGCTAACGTGCTGACCGTGGCAGCCAGATGCCCCCCGGCCGAAAAACCGGCGATGCCGATACGCGCGGTATCCACACCCCAAACCTCTGCATTCTTCCGCACCAGGGCAAAAACCTGCACGGCATCTTCCAACGGGATTCGGCAGTTTCCTTCCGGCATCCGGTATTTCAACACCAAAGCGACCAATCCCTGAGCGGCAAACCACCGGGCGGCGTCATGGCCTTCATACCCGATCGCCAATCCCTGGTACGCCCCTCCCGGACAAATTACGACGGCAGGAGCCGGTTTACCGGTATCCGCAGGGCGGTACACGAAAACTTCCGCCCCGGCCTTTGCCGGGTCGTCCGGCCAAAGATGCAAAGCCTCCGGCGTCTGGGCGCACAAAGAAAGGGCGCAGAACACCAGTATCGGGATTAAAACAGATCGTATCGGTCGCATCATTGGGTAACGGCCTTAAAACAGTTATACGTTGAACCGGAAATGCATGATATCGCCGTCCTGCACTACATATTCCTTTCCTTCGACATGCATTTTCCCGGCTTCCTTTACTTTTCCTTCCGAACCAAGGGCCACGTAATCGTCGTATTTTATCACTTCGGCCCGGATGAACCCTTTTTCAAAATCGGTATGTATCACCCCGGCGGCCTGGGGGGCAGTAGCCCCTATAGGTACCGTCCAAGCCTTTACTTCCTTTGGCCCGGCGGTAAAATAAGTCTGGAGCTTCAATAGTTTATACGCCGAACGGATCAGGCGCGATACACCCGGTTCCTCCAACCCCATTTCGGAGAGGAACATCTGGCGCTCCTCGTACGTTTCGAGTTCGGTGATATCCGCTTCGGCGGCGGCGGCGAGTACCAATACTTCGGCGTCTTCGTCCTTGACCGCTTCCCGCACGGCATCCACGTATTGATTCCCTTTTTCGGCAGAGGATTCGTCCACGTTGCATACGTAAAGGGTCGGTTTATCCGTGAGGAGCTGAAGAGGCTTGACAATTTCCTGTTCATCCTCGCCGAGAGCCAGCGAGCGCACGGTACGGCAATCTTCCAAAGCAGCCTCTACCTTTTCGAGTACCGCTACCACCGCCTGCGCGTCCCGGCTGCCCACTTTGGCCGCTTTGCGCTCCTTGTCCAAGCGTTTGCCGACTGTTTCGAGATCTTTCAGGCAAAGCTCCATATCGATGGTCTGCTTGTCGCGCACCGGGTCTATACTGCCATCCACATGGGTGATGTTGCCGTCGTCGAAACAGCGCAGCACATGAATGATCGCGTTCGTCTCCCGGATATTGGCCAGGAACTGGTTGCCCAGCCCTTCGCCTTTGGATGCGCCGCGCACCAATCCCGCGATATCCACGATATCCACCGTCGCCGGCACTACCCGTTCGGGGTGCACCAGGCCTTCCAGTATTTCCAACCGTTTGTCGGGGACGTTCACTACGCCTATATTGGGTTCTATGGTACAGAAAGGGAAATTGGCCGACTGCGCCTTCGCATTGGAAAGGCAGTTGAAAAGCGTCGATTTGCCTACGTTGGGCAGGCCCACAATGCCACACTTCATATGATTTCTTTCGTTCTTTTTGCCCCGGGGGCGTTATTCCTGTTTTAAACCGAGTTGCAAAGGTACTCCTTTTCTCAAAATCCGGAAGGCTCCGCGCCGTTTCCTTCCTGCCACCTCATATGGAGTATCGGATAAGGCTGCCCCTGTCCGTCGGCTTCGTCCCGGGACGTCGTCCGGAAACCCATCCGCCGGTAGAATTCCGCCGCATGGGCGTTCTGCTCGTTCACATCGACCAATACGACCCCGAGGTGTTCCACCGCATGGCGGACAAGCCGTTTCCCCAGGCCGCTGCCGAACCAGCGGGGGTGTACGAACAGCATTTCCAGTTTTTTTATTCCTATCCCCATAAAAGCGGCCAGTTCCCCGTCCTGTTCTACCCCGTACAAGGTAACCGACGGCAAATAGGCACTCTTCATCTGGGTTCGTATCCGGACAAAGTCCTGCTCCCGCAGGAAATCGTGTGTGGCGCGCACCGATACCTCCCACACGGAGACTACCCGATCGTAATCGCCGCGTCCCAGCCTTACAATCCTTTCTTCCATCGGCATCACAGGCGTTTGCTTTCTTTCAGGGCTTTCAATATGGGGGATGAATACACGAAGTCGAGGATCGCTTCGTTGTCCGTCGCCAGAATTTCCGCCGAAGACCCTTCCCAGGCCTTATATCCGTCCTTGAGGAAAACGATCTTCTGCCCGATCTCCATCACGGAATTCATGTCGTGGGTATTGATGATGGTCGTGATCCCGTATTCGTGGGTGATCTCGCTGATCAGCCGGTCTATTACGATAGAGGTCTTGGGGTCGAGTCCCGAATTGGGTTCGTCGCAGAACAGGTATTTGGGATTCATGATGATGCCGCGTGCGATGGCTACGCGCTTTTTCATCCCGCCGGAAAGCTCGGACGGGTATTTCTTTTGCGAGCCGTCCAGGTTGACGCGGTGCAGAGCCCAATCCACCCGGTCTCCCATCTCGCCCAGGTTCTTGTCCGAGAACATCATCAGGGGAAACATTACGTTCTCTCCCACGGTCATCGAATCGAAAAGGGCGCCCCCCTGGAACACCATCCCTATCTCGTGGCGCAGGTTCTCTTTCCGGGTATCGTCCATCGATCCGTAAGATACTCCATCGTAAAATATTTCGCCCGAATCGGGCCTTACCAGCCCGGTGAGCACTTTCAAAAACACGGTCTTACCCGCCCCGCTCTGGCCGATGATCAGGTTCGTCTTCCCCTTCTCGAACGACGTGCTGATGCCTTTCAGCACCTCCGTCCCGTCGAACGATTTTTTTATGTCCTTCGCTTCTATCATGGTCTTATCCGAGCATTGTCTGGGTGAGTACGTAGTTGAGGATGATGATCACGATACTGCTCCACACCACGGCATTGGTGGATGCCTTGCCCACTTCCAGCGCGCCGCCCTTGATGTAATATCCGAAAAATGCCGGCAGGGTGGCTATCACGAAAGCGAACACTTCCGATTTGATCATCGCATAGGCTATGTAGAACGTATCGAACGGCATGCGCAGCCCATACACGAACTCGGACGTAGTGGCCACCCCGGAGGTGATCACCGCCACCCAGCCGCCGAATATGGCCATCACCATACTGGTCATGATCAATACCGGCATGTACGAAAGCAGGGCGGCGATCTTGGGCAGCACCAGGTAATTGATCGAATTGACCCCCATCACATCCAGGGCCTCTATCTGCTCGGTCACCCGCATCGTCCCGATACTGGAGGCGATATACGAACCCACCTTGCCGCACAGGATAATAGCGATAATGGTCGGCGAAAATTCGAGGATCACCGCCTCGCGCGTCGCGTAGGATACGTAGTATTTCGGGATCATGCCCGACCCTTCCAGGTTGAATGCCATCTGCAGGGCCACCACCGCCCCGACGAAGAACGAAATAAAGGCGACGATCCCCATGGAATTGAATCCCAGGTCGTCTATTTCGCGCAGGTACAGCCGGCCGAACACCCGGGCCCTCTGAGGGCGCGCAAGGGCTTTGCGGAGCATGAGGAAATACCGCCCCGATTTGGTAAAAAACCTGTCTATGTATTCAGGCAACATAATCCTTTATCGTTATGATTCTCGATCCCTTTTACTATCCTTTCTTTATTCGGCACGCTCCAGAAGGGCCATATAAAACCCATCGTACCCGTCCCGGCTGCTCAGCAGGCTGTGCTGTTCCACGAGCCGGAAATTTTTGTTTCCCTCGAGGAACCGTTCCACCTGGGCGGTATTCTCGCGCGGGAGGATGGAACAGGTCGAATAGACCATCCGTCCTCCGGTCTTCACCATACGGCTGTACGAAGACAGTATCTCGTACTGGAGTGCCGTCGCCCGTTCCAGAAAGTCGGGCGACAATTTCCACTTGGCATCCGGATTGCGCCGCAGCGTCCCCAGTCCCGAACAGGGAACGTCGAGCAGCAGGCGATCGGCCTTATCATAAAGCCGTTTGATCGTTTTTGTCCCTTCTATCAGCCGCGTTTCGACATTGGAGGCCCCGGCCCGACTCGCCCGCCGGCGCAACTCGTCCAGTTTCTTTTCGTATACATCCATCGCGACAACAACCCCCTTATTCTGCATCAGGGCAGCCAGGTGCAGCGTCTTCCCGCCTGCGCCCGCGCAGGCGTCCACCACCCGCATACCGGGTTCGGGAGCGAGCAGCCGCGCTACCGCCTGTGAAGAAGCGTCCTGCACCTCGAACCAACCGTCCCGGAAAGCCTTCGTATCAAATACGTTGGCCCGGCGGGAGAGTTCCAGTGCCTCGGGACACCCGTCTATCCGGGCTGTGATGATATTTTCTTTTTCCAGGGCTTTGGCTAGGGCATCCACCGGGGCTTTCAGCGTATTGGCCCGCAACACGACCGGTGCTTCCGTGTTCATGGCGGCCAATTCGGCCTCCCACGCGCCGGGAAGTTCCTTTTCGCCCACCTGGTCCAACCAGTCGGGAATGCTTTCCCGCACGGCACGGACAGACTGCGCCCGGTCGTACAGACTGCGTACACCATCCGGATCCATTCCTGAAAATTCTTCCCAGGGAGGCAGTGTCCCGCCGGAAAGCACGATATGCGCTCCCAACAGAAGCCAGACATCTCCAGCGTTCTTTACCTCCTCTCGACCGGTCACATACATATACAATCGTTTGCGGCGTACGATCCCGTATACCGAAGACGCGATGAACGCCCGATCCGCCGCCCCACGGCGGCGGTCGCGCTTGAGCGTGTATTCTATTTCTTTGTCGGCGTAAGCTCCGTTTACCAGTACATTGACAAGCGCCCCTACAGCGGCTTCCGCCTGGTTCCGGTATATCCTTACGATCTCTTTATCCATTTATTCCTTTCTGCTTACACCCTTCGTCCAGCTATCAAAACGCACCCTGACGGGCATCGTCATATATTTCCCGCCCGGCGAAATGGAACTTGCACTCCCTTTCGGAGGATTCCAGCGAGTCCGAAGCGTGTATCGCGTTCTCCGAAATATCCCTGCCGTACAGGGCCCGTATCGTACCGGGGGCCGCTTTTTTCGGATCGGTAGCACCGATAAAGGCCCGGTAATCCTTGATACAGTTCTCTTTTTCGACGATAGCCACCACGATAGGCCCGCTGACCATATATTCGATCAGTTCCTCGAAAAAGGGCTTTCCTTCGTGCTCCGCATAAAATATCCCTGCGTCGCGCCGGGACAACTGCGTCATTTTCAAGGCGATCATCTTAAAACCCGCTGATGTGATCTTGTCTATTATCACACCCAGATGCCCGTTGCGCACCGCATCGGGCTTGATCATGGTAAGGGTTCGTTCCAGTTTTGCCATAAGTTTCGTCTTTTTTTGTGTTCAGATGGCTAAGATAACACTTTTATTTTTTCCGTCGAAAGGGCATCCAGGAAAAAACGAACAGCAGGGCGGCGACCCATACGGCGATCCGGGGAATGTAATCCCCATGACGGACATAGAAAGTCGGCTCCCGGTCCGTCAGTGTCAACGCGCCTTTCAGGGCGCCCTTTTGCCCATAAGGAATAATAGCCGTAATGCGCCCGTCCGGTGCGATGAAAGCCGACACTCCCGTATTGGCCGAACGGATGACGGGCAAGCGCGTTTCTATCGCCCGCAGGCGGGCGATCCAGAGCATCTGCCGGTGACCTTCGGTATTTCCCCACCATCCATCGTTGGTGACGATGCACAGTACATTGGCGCCGTTGCGCACATACCCGGCCACAAAATCCCCATACAGGGCCTCGTAGCAGATGATGGGCGCCAAACGCATATGCCCCTGCTGCGAAACGAACACCGCCCGATCCGCCTGAGTCACATTGGAGCCCGTCATGCCGCCCATATCGAACATGATATCGCCCAGTACCCCTTCCAGCACGCTCCGGTAAGGGAAGCATTCGACCCCGGGCACCAGCTTGGACTTTTCATAGCGGGCGAAACTGCCGGGAGTCACCTGTACGGCGCTGTTGTATACATCGTACCACACGTCTGCACCGCGCGATTTGTTGGCCGTAGGTGTAACCGAGTCCCTGTCGTAAATATACCGGACAAAAGAACTGCCGGTGAGGATCGTCAGGCTGTCGTGCCGCTGCGAGAAGGCCCGCAGGGTATCGAAAACGGGATAGGACGGCCCCGTTTGCAATTGCTTGTATTGGGCCAAGTACGTCTCGGGCGCGGCGATGAGCCGGACACCGGGCGTAATCAGCGAATCGGTCATCCCCATCAGCAGTTCCGCCATTTCCAAGTCTGTGGTACCGGTGAATTTCTCGGAATACGGGTCGATATTGGGTTGCAGGGCTATCGCCTCGATCGTTTCTCCATCTGCCGGAGATTTCGGCGTCACCGCCCACGAAACGGCCATCGGCAACAAAACCACTGCAGCGAAAACGCCTATCCGGCGGTAAAGAATCTTCTTCGGGCCATGCTCCGCGTCGGTTTTCCAGACGAAAAAGGCCAGTATATTGGCCGCGAGCACCCAAAGGCTCCCGCCCAACGTACCGGTATATTCGTACCACTGCACCATCCCGGCATACCGGGCGAACCCGTTGCCCAGGATGAGCAGAGGCCAGGAAAGCTCCCATTCGCTGTGCAGTTTTTCAAAGGACACCCACAGGGCGGCCCAAAACAGGAGCCCTATCACGAAACCGCGGCGCCGCACCACGAAATAAGCCAGCATCGTCACCACGGTTACAAAGGAAGCGTTCAGTACGGATGCGGCGATAAACCCGGGCCACGTCGAGTTTTTCAGCCACCAGGTATCTACCAGGTTCCAAGTGAAAAAAGCCACGAACGTGAGCAACAGCATGATACCGCCCCTGCGGCGCGCATTGGCCCTGTTCAACTTGTAAGCCGCTATCCACAGCGGCACAAACGCCACGAAGATGAATGCGGGCGTGCTCCAGGACAGCCAGCCCAAAGCCAGCATCAACCCCGACAGGATCGCATAAAGAAGGAATGTTCCCAACATATCTTTTCTATTTTTCAGGCCGAAACCCGTTTGTTCATTTTCTCACGCCCGGATCATAACCGGCGGCTCAGCGTCAGCCCGTCCCTTATCGGCAACAGTACCGTTTCAAAACGGGGATCGGCGGCCAATCGGCGGTTGTATTCCTTTACCACCGCGGTATCGGTATCCCCGGGCACATCCGGCTCCACCACTTTGCCGTTCCACAGTACGTTGTCCGAAATGAGCACTCCACCGGGATTCATCCGGGGGGCTACCGCATCGAGGTATTCCAAGTACTGGGATTTATCCCCGTCGATGAACACCAGATCGAACGCCCCGCCCAAACCCGGGATTACTTCGAGCGCATCGCCGATCCGCATTTTTATCCGCCCGGCAAAGGGACTGCGGCCGAAAAACGAATTGGCAAAATCCTCCAGTTCCTCGTTGCGGTCTATGGTGATCAATTCCCCGTCTGTAACCAGCCCTTCGGCCAGACAAAGGGCGGAATAGCCCGTGAATGTTCCGATCTCCAGTATCCTGCGGGGGCGCACCAGACGGGACACCATCGCCAGGATCCGGCCCTGGAATTCCCCCGAGAGCATCCGGGGATGGACACTGCGCTGCCAGGTAGCGCGCGCCAGTTCGCCCAGCAGTTCCGACCCGACGGACGAATGCTCTTGCGCATATCGTTCCAACTGTCCGTACTGTTCGGCCGAAAAATGGATGTTATAACCGTCGTCCGTCATTATTTCCGGTTCTTGAATATCAAGGTGGATAGATTGTCCGAGGCAAAGACCTCGGCCGCCACGTCCATGAGGTCGGCGGAGGTCACCGCCTCCACTTTGGCATACATCTGCTCGAAGGTATCGGCCCGGCCTGTCTGCAGGTAGGATTTTCCGGCGGAAAGCAGGCTGTTCAGTTCGTGCTCGCAGGCGATGGCCATCTGCCCGCACAATTGCCGCTTGGCCTTTTGGAGCTGCAATACGCCCAAAGGCTCTTCCCTGAGACGCCGGAGCTCCCGCAGGGCGATGTCCATACTTTTTTCCATCGTATTCTCGTCGGTGGCGAAATACACGCCGGAAATACCCGTATCCGAATAAGCCGTGTAAAAAGCTTCCACCACATAAGCCAGCGCATGGTGTTCGCGCAGCGAAAGGTTCAGCCGGGCGCTCATCGGGGCTCCGCCCAAAAGGTTCGCCAGAAGGGACATTGTCACGCTTTTCGGATCGGTGACCGAGAACGAAGGCGCTGCGATCATCACATGGGCCTGGTGGGTATCCATGACCTTTTCCTGGTACACCGGAGTATATCCCGAAGGCTTTTTCCGCCCGAGCGGATTTACCGGGCGGGACAGAATGGACGGATACCGGGAAAGGTATTTTTCCGCTTCGGCCCGCACCTGTTCCACCGGCAGGTCGCCCGAAAAACAGATGAGGGTACGCTCCGGGGCAAAATTGCGGCGCAGGAACGCCAGGATACCTTCCCGGGTGAACTTGCGGATGGTACGCTCGGTGCCCAGTATCGTACGTCCCAACGGATTATGGGGAAATACAAGCTCCTCGATCTGTTCGAATATCAGTTCGTCCGGGGCTTCCATATACGAGTTTATCTCGTCGGCTACCACGTCTTTTTCCTTCTCTATCTCCCTCTGCGGATAGGTCGCACCAAACGCGATATCCGTAAAGAGTTCCATCGCCCGCCCCAGGTACCGGGACATGAACGAACCGTGAAGGCATATATCTTCTTTGGTCGTGAAGGCGTTGATCTCTCCCCCTACGTCTTCCATGCGGGCCAGCACGTGGTACGGTCGCCGGGAGCGCGTGCCTTTGAACAGGCAGTGTTCGATATAATGGGCCATTCCGTGTTCTCCGCTCCGTTCATCGCGGGAACCGATATCGAACAGGAACGCCAAATGGGCCGTCTTGCGCCGGGAAGGGCGGTAATACATCCGGATACCCGAAGACAGGGTAAAATACGCCTCTTCGGCCTTTTCTTTGACAAGAGTAATCATGGGGAACAAAGGTACGGATTTTATAGGAATGCCCTGAAAACAAAACGGCCCGCCCCGCAAAGGGCGAACCTGTTTTTAAGCGGCTGAAAGCAAAAGGTCACTTCGCTCTCACGCCTTCTATTTTCAAGCCATCCGATGTAGTGAGGATCAGCCGGTTGCCTTTCACCTCGAATTTTTTCACTTTCACGATTTCCCGGGAGAGTAGCTGTTCCTGTTCGGCTTTGTTATGGCAGTACATGCGCGTCATGCCCACATTGCCGGCGATCTCTATATCCTGCCCTTCGGTGATATACTGGCCGAAATACCGGTTGCATCCGGTAGAGCCGAAGAACTGCCCGTTCTTGGCGAACGTGATATCGGGCCGCCCGTCCTTGTCGGTATCGCGGCTGCCTATGGACAAAATCACGAAAGTGACGTCCTGGGGCAGCGACACATACCGCTGGCTGGCACACCCCGACAAGATCAACAGGACAACCGCCGAAGCTATCCCTGCTATGCTTTTTTTCATATCGTGCTTTATTCGTACTTTTATCCGCCGTTACGCGGAATACAAGACAAATGTACATCAATTTTTTCCAATTTCGAATCCGATAACAATCGCCTGCATGGATTACCCCTCCAAAATACTCTCCCGCGCCATCGAACAGATAGCCACCCTGCCGGGCATAGGCCGTAAGACCGCCCTGCGGATGGCGCTGCACCTATTGCGCCAAAATCCCGAACAGGTACACCAGTTGGCCGACGCCCTGACCGACATGGCCGACCATATCCACCATTGTTCGCATTGCCACAACCTATGCGACGGAGATACGTGCCAGATATGTTCCGATCCCTCACGCGATTTTTCCACCGTATGTGTGGTGGAGGATATCCGCGATGTGATGGCCATCGAACAGACCGGGCAATACCGTGGGGTATACCACGTGCTGGGCGGACGTATTTCCCCGATGGAAGGCATAGGCCCTTCGGACATCGAGATAGACTCCCTGTGCCAAAGGGTGGATCAGGAAGCTGTTTCGGAGATCATTTTCGCCCTTTCGGCTACGATAGAAGGGGACACCACTTCGTACTATATCTACAAAAAACTCCCGAAAAAAGGATACCGCGTCTCGTCCATCGCCCGGGGAGTATCCGTGGGCGACGAACTCCAGTACACGGACAACGCCACCCTGGGCCGTTCGCTGCGCAACCGCATCCCCTACGAAGGTTCCCTGTAAACGCCTCAAAAAAAACCGTTCCCGCAAGCTTTGACACTTGCGGGAACGGCTACCAAATCACAATCCGAAATAAAGGAAAAAAATCAGTTCTCCGCCGGTTTCGGGCGGGCGATCATACGCGGTTTCCCCTCGGCTTTGAGCACCGTGGCCGAAACCGTGATCAGAAAAATACCCGAGCGCGAAAAACCGCCGCTGAGCTTGGCCACCACCGAAGCCCGGGGGATCTCTATCTGCAATCCCGATTTAGGCGTCACCCGCAGGCTCAGTTCGACCATCGGGTCGGAATCCGGCGCATTCCACGCGCCGGATTCCGCATCCTTAGTCCCCCCCATCAGCTCTGTCAGGGTCTCCACATCGGCATCCATCACCGAGAAAGCCAGGATCACCTTTCCGGCCTTGGATACGGATACCACCGGCACATCGCTTTCCTCGGCGTAATGGTCGGTCACCTCAGGATCGTTCTGCGTCAGGGTACAGGAATCCTGGTAGGTCATCCCCAACGTTTTATAGGTGCTTTCCAATGCCGAGGTCTTTTTTACCTCGATCTTGGAAAGCCCGAAAGTTGCTATACTTGCCATAATACTGTTTGTTTTAAAAGTTCATTTGAATATTCGGTTATCGTTACAGGCCCCGCAGGCTCACCGAGACTTCCAACTGGGCGCAGAACATATCCCCCTCGGGGGAAAAAGTCTGCGAATCCACCCAGGTAAGGCACCCGGCGAAAAAGACTTCGTCTATCCCGTCGAATATCTTCCCGCACAGGTACTCCAGCCGCTTGTAGTCCGGCACCATTTCCACCGCGTGTCCGCGGTCGGAAAATACCGGAGAGGTAAACACCCGGATGCTCGCTTTGGCCGAACCACCGGCCTCCAATATGGGGCCTTCGGCGCAGATCACGATATCCTCCTTGTCGGAATCCGCCGGACGGGTATCTTTGTACACTCCTCCGGTGATCTCGCGCACCACATCCAGTCCCGAAAGCCTGTGGTACAGGTGCGAGGCGATTGAAAATGTCGATCTTCTCATTTCTACGGTTTTTATCGGTCTTTCATTTTACGGGCATCATATCCACAGTTTGCATCCCAACGGGCTGGATACGAAATCCATCACCTGCCCGCCAGCCAGAAGTTCCTCCCCGTCCTGCGAATACACCTTTACAGGTGTGCCCAGCCGGAGGGTTGGAGTGCCCGCAGGCATATAAACCACGTAGCTGAACCGGTATTCGATCCCGGAAGACAGCCGTACTATCTGGCCCGAACCGTTGCGCACGGCCCGGCAGATCGAATGCTCTGTGGCAGCGGATCCTTCCGCCGCATAATCCCCGTCGGCGTCCGCTCCGGTACTTCCGGGCCGGGCAACCATGAGGATATTCGGATACAAATCGAACATATCTCTTTCTTTTTCAGATTACCATTTGTCCGAACCATCCCATACCCCGTTACCAGCCACGCCGGGACGATCTTCCCCGGGAGCGTACCGCCGGTAAATACTTTCCGACAGCGCCGCCAGAAGGTTCCGGTCTGCCACCGACAGCGAAAAACCGTCCATCGCCACATCCGGCGTGGCCACCAATGCCATATACACGTCGGCGCGGGCCAGCATGAATTCCCGGGTCGGCCCGGTGTATTCATCCGCCGGATCCAGATGCCGGTCTATCGTGATTTTCTCCAGAACAGCGGCATCCAACGGATATCCCACCGATATTTTCAAAGCCTGTAAAACAGTCATAACCTTATCGTTTTTGATTATTATAAAAAAGGCGGATGCGCCCGGCACTTCATTTTTCCTTCCCGCTCACCGGCAGCAGCCGGCCCGGGCTGCATCCGCCCACACACCAACACTTTACTATTTCGCAGCGGCCGCCGTGGTATCGAACAGGAAGCAGCGGTCGGCATTTCCCCATACCGGGATCGCATTGGCGATCCCTTTGGTCACCTCCGTCACCGGGTCTTCCGTCGAATACTTCTTGATCATGATATGCTCGCGTTTTACTTTCGTAGCTACGCTGTCGGCCACCATTTCGTCGGCCATCGGAGCGTGGTACGTATATCCGCACTCCATCTCCGGCACGAACGTGACGATGCCTGCCTGCCACGGATTGACCGTCGTACGGGCGCCGCCCGCACCTTCCAACGTGACATACGTATCGATGATGCGCACCTCCGGCAGACGGTGAGCCTTTAGGGCAATGTTCACGTCGTCCACGCTGGGCACCTTGATACGACCTACCTGCGGAATCCAGGAAGAACAGAAATCGACCGCCTCGTCGGCAGTCATCATCGCGTAGAAAGTCTCCAGGTCCATGAACATATACTTGATCAGGATACCCTGTCCTACTCCTTTGGAGACCATCGAACGGATATCCGAGATCGGGGTAGCCGTAGCCGCATTTTCCGGCGACCAGGTCGCTTTCGTTTTGATCTTGTTGGCTGCCGGAACGCCGAAATCCACAGCCGTTTCGGTCACTGTGCCGGCATTGTTGCTGCTGTCCAGCACGAAACCTCCGGTCGAAAGGGCGCGCAGGGCGAGCCATTCCAGACGGGCGTTGACACCGTTGAAGCAGAAATCGGTATCGGCATACACCCAGTTCATCAGGGCCTTCTGCCCCTCCTCGCTGCTGTAATAGTACTGCAAGTGCTGATACTCATTCAGGTCGGTCTCTTCTTTTACCCGCATGATCTCTATCTTGGGTATCTTACCCGTCAGGCGTTCGATCACGTTGCGGGTCTTCTTAGGCGCCGCCGCATTGTACGACACCACGTCGGCCGCCACATTGATCCCGTAGTCTCCCGAAAGCGCACGCCAGGTGAGGGTCGGGGTGAACATCACCGGGAAAATGGAGGGGTAGTAGAACTCGTCCAGCGTATAGGCATCCATGACTGCCTGGAGGTCGTTCTGGGAAAATTCTTTGATTAAAGATTGTTTCATTTTCTTAAAAATTAATTACGTTACACTAAATCCTTTTCATTGGTCATTTTTTCGCCGGGACATTCCCCGGCTCATTTTTTCAGCTTCCCTGCCAGCGGCGAATCGTTGCGGCGCGAACGCAGGAAATTTTCCATCGCCGGGGAGATCCGTAACGGCTCGATCGCCAGCCCGGGACGCATATCGGCATCCACCCTGCTGTCGGACTGCTGTTGCAGAAAGGCCTTATAGGCCCCCTCTATGGCATCGGCCGAGGGCACTACTTCTCCCGAGAGCGGATCGACCGCGATCGCTTTCGCCCAAAAATACTCGGGGACTTCCCGCGTCGAGAGTTCCTTGGCCAGCGCATCACGGAACTGCTGTGCAGTCGCTTTGGCCTGTTCGTATTCGGCCAGATCCGCATTGGCCGTATCCAGGGCCGACGCTTTCTCGGAGAGAAGCCCCAGAAATTCGGAAGAACCGGCCAACAGGTCGGCTTGCTTTACCGCATCGCTTCCACAGGCTTTTTCCACGATCGAGGCGAACTTCGCCGCTACATCGGCCGGAATACCCGGATAGTTTTGTTGCAATTGTTTTAAAATCTCAGATTCCATTTCTACTTTGTTTTATATCGGTTGAACTAAATTGTAATACTATACTTACGAATATACGTATAAATTATCTAAAAAGAAAATATAATTTTAAAAAAATCGCCCCAGGTCTTTCGACGCCCCCACGGGGCACAGTGCGAAATACATCCGCATCATCAGCGCATCCGATACGTCGGGGGACCGACCGAGCGCCGCCTTTACCCGGGCCTTGGATACGACAGACAGACGTCCCCCACCGGAAATATCCGCCGCCTTTACCTGCTCCAGTTCTTCGATGATCCGTGTGCGGAGTACCGGGTCTTCTGTAGAGACAAACAACTCTCCCCGCTCCACCGCATCGGACAACATAAAATAACACTGCGACTTCAGATTGGCGAAATTCTGTTTTTTCCCTTTCACGTCTATAGGGGAAGAATTGTTCCTAAAGCCCTTGCATTTCAACATATCGGCCACACCGCCCCCTACACCGTCCTCATCGCACAATATGTGAGACAAAGGAATCCCGGCCGCAGAAGCGGCCGCGGATATCGCCCGGGCTGTGGCATCGACCCCTTGGCGGCTATATACGGATATGCTCTCACAACGCATCCCGCTCCACAGGCAGATCACCGTCGAGTCGTCCCCAAAACGGGCGATATCGGCCGTGATGTATTTCTCGCCCGAAGGAACACCGCTATTGGAAAAAACATCGACAATACGGTCATAACCCATCAGGGCCATCGGATCGTCCTGATACTCCCAATTGCCCATCAGCAACCGCTGCACCGAACGACTGTCGAGTCCCCGGAGGCTTTTCTCATAATGCCGCGATATATGCGGATTGTCTTTCAGCAGGGATTCCACGAACTTCTTGTCTGCATCCAATACCCTGTCCCGCCACGGTTTGTAAAAACGGGAATAGACGAAACCTTTGGACGGGTTACAGGTACCCAGGATTTTTGGGATCAACCCGAAATCCTCCAGCCGGTACCGGATCCGCGAACGTACCACATTCCAGGCCAGGAGCGACACCTGGTTACACTCGTCGATGAATGCCCCTGTCACTTCCAGCGAACCCAGTTCGTCGAAATCCGGATCGGAAGGTCGCGCCTGCAAATGCCGCAAAATAAGCGTCGAACCGACAGGAGCCAATTCGATCTCTCCCTGTTGTTCTTTCATCCGGAACCACTCGGAAGGGATACCCTGCATACGGGCCACGTACCGGAATGTATTGAGCGTCGTCTGCCGGAGCGTGGATGCCGTAGCGCGGGCTACCAGATACCGGCTACCGGGATATTTCAGCATACACTTAAGTAGCCAATAGCATCCCAGAACCGACTTCCCGCCGCCGGCCCCGCCACCGAACAGCACCTCGATTGTCCTGCTATCCTCCAGATAGTCCAGTGCTTCAGTCTGCTTTTTTGTCAGTTCCATACTGTTTGCTTTCTTTCCAGATCACAGCCGGGCGCTTTTGTTCCTCTTTAGGGTCGGCCGCTTTTACGGCCAGCCCCAATAATTTCGACCGCTGCTCCGAACACCGTCTGAGTTCTGCCAAATACCTTGCATCGGCATTGTCGTCCATTTCTTTGGACTGCTCCCACGCCTGCCAGAGTTCCGATTCCCGGACGTCTATTTTCTTCAGTTCGACGGCCCGCATCAATACTTTATCTTTTATACCCTTTCGGCTCCAGGTAGCGAGCACTTCATCGAGCAACTTATTGAGTTTCCGGGGATACATCTTCTCCCCCGTCAAGCGCAATACCCGTTCTGCTGTCCTTACTTTCGTATAGCCTTTGATAAAACATTCGGCTATGATCTCCTTAACCCTTTCCCGGTCAAAACTAGTTTCCTGCTTCATTTTAATCCTTTTCATTATCATAAAAGAAATAATATATTCAAAAAATATTCCCTCCCCCGCAGTCAAAGCCTTCAAAAAATTCTCTCAGGGAGAAATCAAAAAACTCTGTCCCCGCGGCCGTAATATTCGGCTTTCTTCTAGGCTTATGTGCATTACTTATTGCTATTTTTTTAGAAGACTTTACTGTTTTGGCATCTATTTTCACGGTTACCATTTCGAAAGATGCCTCCAATTTTTTTAACTCTTCTAAAACTTCTATGGCGCGCTTCCGTTCGCAGCGGAATTCTTCTTCGGTAATGCACATACTATTTATTTTTTGATAATTTAAAGCCTACAATTTAACTCCTGCTGCCGAACGCAAGATCCGGACATCCCTCAGATGTTTCAGACGCGCTTGCAAAACGTCGCGCACCGTATCCTGGTAGTATCCATAAGCTTGGCGGATCGTTACGATTTCCTCATCGGATAGCTCCAAACGTTTTCGCAAAAGATACTCCGAAGGGAAGTCGATATATTTTAATATCGATTCCTCAACCGGCGGGTACTCTAACTTTAAAATTAAAAGATTTTCCTTACTTTTACGCATCATAATTAAAAACTTTGAAAGTTATTGATTACATTTGTATGACAAATTAGTACGATAATATCTATTTATGTACTATTTTGCTTACAAATATATCATTTTTTGTCAATCCGGAAAAACATTATCATAAAAAAAATTTAAGGAGATCGATAAAGCTCAAAATATCAATATAATAGAAATAAACTATAAAATATAAACATAATCAAAAAATAAAGAAAATATACATTTCGCTATATTTTTTTATATAATTTTACATCCGTTAAAAAGTAGATGATTATAAAACTATGCCAAAGCTGAAAGACCCAGAAATACAAAGAGAAGTAACGTCCAGAGTTGTAAATGCCATAGAGAGGCTGATAGAATTGGGACTGGTGAAAAATCAGAAAGAATTCTGCAAACTGTCCGGCTACAAAGAAGCGAACCTTTCCAAAATCATGAACGGCGAGCGTTTCGCCCCCCTGATGCTCGTTCATTTCCTGAGTTTCAGTTTCAACATTTCGCCCCTTTGGATCCTGCTTGGAAAAGGGCCCGTATTCAATTTGCACAACAAAAAAGAGTAATACGTTTCCGTATTACTCTTGCCATATTTTTTCGAGGCCCTTACCTGAACATCTCTTTTAGCCGCTCCCGGAAAGATTTTTTCTGTGCCGGTGTGGGATTCGGTACGAATTCAGGAGCGGAAACAACTGTGCGGAAAAATTTCTCCTGTTCCTTTGACAAATGTTGAGGAGTCCACACATTTACATAGACCAGCATATCCCCTTTTCCGGCGCGCTGGAATTCAGGCAATCCTTTTCCTTTCAGCCGTAATATCTTCCCGGCCTGAGTCCCTTTATCCAATGTAATACGCACCTTGTTGCCCTCAACGGTCGGTATCTCTTTCTTCTCGCCCAGTACAGCCTCCGGATAACTGATATACAATTCGTAAAGCAGGTTGTTACCGTCCCGCACGAAAACGTCGTCGGGCAATTCTTCTATCAATACGATAAGGTCTCCTGCCGGGCCACCCATAGGCCCCGCATTACCTTTTCCGGCCACGCGGAGTTGCATCCCGTCGGACACACCGGCCGGTATCTTCACGGAGATCGTTTCCGCCTGGCTCACCAATCCCTGGGCATTGGCCCCAGCGCCGGGTTTGTCCACCACTTTGCCAGTCCCGCCGCACGTATGGCATTCGCTGACCGATTGCATAGCTCCGAACGGCGTATTCTGCATATGAACCGTCTGTCCCGTACCGCCACATGTCGGGCATGTTTTGTAAGTCGTATCCTTGGATGCGACTTTCCGGTCGATCTTGATCGTTTTTTCGACTCCTTTGGCTATTTCCGCCAGCGATACCCTCACACGGATACGCAAGTCGCTGCCCCGCACACCGGGAGCACTGCCCCGCGAACGGCGCGAATGGCTGCGGGCGCCACCTCCGAAGCCCATATCGCCGAAAATATCCCCGAACTGGCTGAATATATCGTTTATATCCATATGCTGGTAGCTATAACCGCCGCCAAACCCGCTGGCTCCTCCGTCTGCACCACCCCCCATTCCGGCGTGGCCGAACTGATCATAACGAGCCCGCTTATCGGGATCGGAAAGCACGTCGTATGCTTCGGCCGCTTCCTTGAATTTTTCCTCGGCCTGTTTGTCGCCGGGATTTTTGTCCGGATGGTATTTGAGCGCCAACTTGCGGTACGCCTTTTTCAGTTCGTCCGCCGTTGCGCCTTTGGGTACGCCTAATATTTCGTAATAATCTTTTTTCATATTTTATACACCTCTCTTCTTTTTCGAACAGACAGGTTCCGTTATTCGCCCATCACTACTTTTGCGTAGCGGATCACATGGTCGCCCAATTTGTAACCCTTCTGGGTCACGTCCACGATCTTTCCTTTCAGTTTCTCCTGCGGAGCCGGTATCCGGGCTATCGCGTCGTGGATATCGACATTGAAATCGTCGCCAGCCTTCACATCGATAGCAACCAGGCCTTTCTGTTTGAGCGTTTCGGATAGCTTCTGGTAGATCAGCGTAAACCCTTCCGTATCGGCCGATCCCGGATGCTCTTTGGCCTGGGCGGCCAGTCCGCGTTCGAAATCGTCCAGCACAGGCAAAAGCGCCTCCAGCACATCGGACGAAGCGAATTTTATCCAATCGGCCTTATCGCGGGCCGTGCGTTTTTTGTAATTGTCGAATTCGGCATACAGGCGCAAATAGGCGTCTTTTTGTTTGGCCAATTCCTGCTGATAGTCCGGTTGTGCAGGAGTTTCAGCCGCATCGTCCGCGGGTTGGGCCAGATTGTCGGCATTTTCCTGCGGAGCATGCCCATTGAGTTGCTCCTCTTTTTCTTCTTTATTATGCTTCATGATCTATCTTTTTATTCTCTAAAACTTCTCTTGCAAAAACCCTGCCATAGGAACAAAAAAAGAAGGAAAAAGGCAAAATGTCATTCCTTTTTCCCTATTTTCTACCCGGGCTGACTTTTTGACCGGAAAATTCAGCGCCGGGCAATATTTTTCACCATCGCGTCGTACAACACCAAATATTTCCCCACGGCCTCCTGAAACGCGTCCGTATCGGGAAATCCGGAAGCGGGTACTACCGCCGTGGAACTGACCATCAACGAAGAATTCAACTGTACGAAATAAACACAGACATAATCCTCCCTGGTACCTTTTTTGCGGCGCATATCGATCCGCAGGACATTTTTCCCATCGGCCGTCCGGAAATAGGATGAAGCCGCATATTCCGCTTCGAAGCCCTTAGCGATCCCTTCGTGGGTTTTCTTATCGTGGAACGTATTGGCCGACTCGTTCTTCTGCAGTTTTCCCTGGAGCCGTACGATAAAGAAATTGATCGCCCCCTGCCCATTGGTCAGCGAGGCGTCCTTTATCTCCCAGGACTTCGGATAAGCCGTATTATACCGGCTGCGGACGATTCCGGGCTCTGTCAGGCTTTCCACCTGCGGGATATCGTACATCTCGACATCGGCCCGGGCCATTTCGACCAGGGCCGTATCGACCAAAGCCTGGGCCTGCATTTTTGGACACAGGCACAGGGCTCCAAAAAATAATATCAGATATTTTACCGTTTTCATTCTTCGCGCTCTATTACGGCCCCCAGCGATTTGAGCCGTTCTTCTATATGTTCGTACCCCCGGTCTATCTGCTCGATATTGTGGATCACGCTTTCCCCCCGGGCCGAAAGCGCGGCGATGAGCAAAGCGTTCCCAGCGCGGATATCCGGGGAGACCATCACTGCCCCGCGGAGCGAATGGTATTTTTCGAGCCCGATCACCGTCGCCCGGTGCGGATCGCAAAGGATGATCTTCGCCCCCATATCGATCAGCTTATCCACAAAGAACAGGCGGCTCTCGAACATTTTTTGGTGGATGAGCACACTCCCCCGCGCCTGGGTGGCCAAAACGAGAATAATGCTCAGCAAGTCCGGCGTAAATCCGGGCCACGGGGCATCGGACACCGTTAATATCGACCCGTCGATAAAATTCTTCGGTTCGTAAATATCCTGCCGGGGAATATACATATCGGCCTCCTGACGAATGAGTTGGATACCCAACCGTTCGAATACCCGGGGTATCTGTCCCAAATTGTCCCAGTCGACGTTTTTGATCGTGACATCGGAATGCGTCATCGCGGCCAGCCCCATCCAGGAGCCCACGTCCAGCATATCGGCCAGTATCCGGTGGCAGCACCCGTGGAGTTCCTCCACGCCCCGGATGGTAAGCAGGTTGGAGCCCAATCCGGAAATATTGGCCCCCATCGATACCAGCATCCGGCAAAGCTGTTGCACATAGGGTTCGCAGGCGGCATTGTAGATCGTAGTGGTCCCCTCAGCCAGCACGGACGCCATGATGATATTGGCCGTACCGGTGACCGAAGCCTCGTCGAGCAGCATATAGGAGCCCTTCAACCGGGGGGCCTCGATGGAATAGAATTTGGTATCGGGGTCGTATACGAATTTTGCCCCCAATGCGATGAACCCGTCGAAGTGGGTATCGACACGCCGGCGGCCTATTTTGTCCCCGCCCGGCTTGGGGATGTACCCCCTTCCGAAACGGGCCAAAAGCGGGCCGAGAATCATGATCGAGCCCCGGAGGCGCCGCCCTTGCTCCTTACCTGCCTCCGTGCGGAGGTAATCCACATCCACCTCATCGGCCTGGAATACAAAAGTCCCCGGGGCTTTCATCGAAATTTTGACTCCCAAAGCGGCCAGCATTTCGATCAGGATATTGACGTCCTGTATATCCGGAACATTGCTGATCTCCACCGGCTCCCGGGTGAGTAACACAGCGCTGATCACCTGCAGCGCTTCGTTCTTGGCCCCCTGCGGGGTTATCTCACCGGAGAGTTCCGTTCCTCCCTGTATCCTGAATGAACCCATGTCTTTTGTCGTTAGCTGTTATTTGTTTCCTCCGTTGTTACCCTGTCCTTTGCCGCGTTGCTGGGGCTTGTTCATCCGCGGGCGCTGGCCGTTGTTGTTCTGGACGAAACGCTTTTTCTGCATCGGGATTCCCTGGGGGTTCGGCGTACCGAGTTCCCCGTCCGGTAAATGGAGTTTTAGTTTCTCCACATCTACCCGGCCGGCCGAAAGTTCTTCCATATGGCCGAAGATCACATAATCCTCCACCGAATCCTTGTTCCAGGCAATATAGGATTTTTTCATGTGCTTGGCAATAGCGATCAGAAGGGCCTCCTTGCGGTCTTCATCTTCCATCTCGCAGGCCACGTCGATCAATCCCCGGATATAATGCCCGTAATAGCGGTATTTATCCAACACTTTCGGATATTCCAATTTATCGGGCGGCGCCAGGAACGTGTCCCGGGTCGGGATCGGGAACGGAGAATCGATGTCTATCGCAAAATCGGACATGATGAAAAGCTGGTCCCACAGCTTGTGCTGGAAATCCGGCACGTTGCGCAGGTGGGGGTTTATTTCGCCCATCACGTCGATGATCATCCGGGCGGCCTGATTGCGCTCCTGGCGGTCTTCGATCTGCACGCAATAGTCCACCATCTGTTGGAGGGTGCGCCCATATTCGGGTATCTTCAACTTTTCGCGTTCGGTATTATATGAAAACCCGAGGTGTTCGTGTTCTGTCAGTCCTGCCATTCTCTATATCTTTTGAATCTTCGCAAATTTAAGTAACATTTTCTTTATTCCTATGTTGTCGAACTCGATCGTCGCTTTGGCCTCCGCGCCCGAGCCTTCCACCGTAACCACCGTCCCGTCGCCGAAACGGTCGTGGCGCACGCGCTGACCCGTCGAAAGATCGGTCTCCCCACCTCCGGCCGCCGAAGCGGAAGCCGACCCGATCGGCTTGAGGCTGCGGGGTTTGTAGCTTTTCCCATAGGAACCTGAGTCTGCCGATTCGCCCCGGCGGCGGAACGGAGAGGGGGCGGCTCCCTCGGGCGCCTGCCCGAATATCCCCGCATCCAACACCGAAGTCACATTGCGGCGCATTTCCTTGGGTACGGAAAATTCGAGGTAGTTGTCGTCTATCTCATCTACAAAACGGGACAGTTCCCCGTCGGTGAGTTTTCCCCAGCGGTATCGCTGCTCGGCATAGGTAAGGATAGCCCGCTGCTCGGCCCGGGTAAGGGCCACATAGAACAAACGGCGCTCCTCCTCGATCTCCTCCCGGGTAGAGGAGCTCATCAGGCTGGGAAACAGATTTTCCTCCATACCGGCCACGAATACGGTTTTGAACTCCAGCCCTTTGGCCATATGTACCGTCATCAGTGCCACCCGGTCGGTATCGCTGGTATCCCCCCGGTCCATATCGGTAAGCAAGGCTACCTGCTGGACGAAAGTGGAAAGCGAGGAATCCTCGTCGGCTATTTCTTTCTGGCTTTCGACAAAGTCCCGGATACTGTTGGCCAGTTCCTGTACGTTCTCATAGCGCGCCACATCCTCCGGATCGGTGGCGGAACTCATCAGGGCGATGATACCGGACTCCCGCAGGATCTTTTCCGCCGCGGCGAACGCGTCTTCGGTCGACGCATACACCCCGAAGGCCTCGATCATCGTGGCAAAGGCATCCAGTTTGGCCTGCGTACCGGCATTGATACCCAACTGGGGCAGCCGGTCGAGGTTCTTTATCACTTCGAAAACCGTACGTTCGTAATGATTGGCCGCCACGGTCAGTTTGTTCAATGTCGTATCGCCTATTCCCCGGGCCGGGTAGTTGATCACCCGCAAAAGGGCTTCCTCGTCTTTCGGGTTCACCGCCAGGCGCATATAGGCCAGCGCATCCTTGATCTCCTTGCGGGCGTAGAACGACTGTCCGCCCCATATCCGGTACGGGATATTGTGCCGCCGCAAGGCGTCCTCTATGGCGCGGCTTTGCGCATTGGTGCGGTACAGTATGGCAAAATCCTCGTGCCGGAGGTTTTCATCGTCCTCCTTGAACGATTTGATGGTCCGGGCGATGTAATAGGCCTCGTCCCCGTCGGAGATATTCCGCACCACTTTGACCTTGTCCCCGTCCTCGTTGGTCGTCCACACGCTTTTCTCGAGCTTGTCCCGGTTCTTGGCGATCACGCTGTTGGCGGCCGCCACGATGTTTTTGGTCGAACGGTAATTCTGTTCCAGCTTGAAAATGCGGGCGTTGGGGTAATCCCGGTTGAAATGGAGGATATTGGCGATATTGGCCCCGCGGAACGAATAGATGCTCTGCGCATCGTCCCCCACGACACAGATATTCTGGTAGAGGTCGGCAAGCGCCTTGACGATCAGGTACTGCGAATGGTTGGTGTCCTGGTACTCGTCCACCAAGATATACCGGAAACGGTCCTGGTATTTGGCCAGCACGTCCGGAAAACGAGCCAGAAGCTCGTTGGTGCGCAGCAGCAGGTCGTCGAAATCCATCGCGCCCGCTTTAAAGCAACGCTCCACATACTGGCGGTACACGTCGAGGAATTTCGGGCGCCGGGCGGCGTCGTCCGCTTCGGAACATTCCGGATAATGCTCGTACGCATTGACGGTGATTAGATTGTTCTTCAGCGAGGATATCCGGCCCTGTATCTGCTTGGGCTTGTAAATATCCTTGTCCAGCTGCATATCCTTGATGATCTGCGTGATAAGACGCAGCGAATCGTCGGAATCGTATATCGTGAAGTTGGAAGGGAAGCCCAGCCGGTGCGCCTCGGCGCGAAGTATCCGCGCAAATACGGAATGGAACGTCCCCATCCACAAGGCCTGCGCATCGGAATACCCGACCATAGTGGATATGCGCGACTGCATCTCGCGGGCTGCCTTGTTGGTAAAGGTAAGCGCCAGGATATTGAAAGGGGAAATCCCCCTGCTTATCAGATGGGCGATCCGGTAGGTAAGCACCCGCGTTTTGCCGGAACCCGCTCCGGCGATAATCATCATCGGGCCTTCGGTGCATTCCACCGCGGCCCGCTGCGCCTGGTTCAGTTCATCCAAATAGGACATCTTTGTCGTCGTCTATATTTTAATTTCTTTTCTCTGTTCCCCGTTTCCGGACGGACAGGATATTACCGCGCCTTTTTCATAATTCCTGCAGCCATTCTTTCCGGATCGTGGGATAACCCACCACCTCCACATATCCCTGGCACCGGACTTTGCCTATGATGGCAGTCATCGAATCCGCCCCCGAATTGTTCGCAAAAACGAAAAGCGCATGAATATACCCGCCTTCGGGATCTATATAGTTCACCGCCACATGGATACCGCCCTTGTTTTCCGTTTCCTGGAAAGAAATGACAGGCACTTTAGCCGAATAATCCGGGGTATAGTCCACCACCTTGAATTCTCCGCGGTTATCGATATAAGTCGCCCCGGCCAACGACCGGTGGATCGTGACGCTATCCTGGCTGACGATCATGTAATTGACCCCCGGCACCACCATATAGCATTCCCGTCCCCGGAGCGGCCGCAGTTCCGTCATCCGGAAAACGAACCGGCGTTCGTGTATCGCACTGGTGAGCAGCGCATCGTTGAACCGGGCTGCAGACTGCCGATCCAGTTTTTTCCAGTCGTTCCTCCGCGCTTTTACCACCACATCCTTCAAAAGCATATCCGCCCGGCGCAACCGGACAGCCAATTGAAGGGTATCGCTTTGCGCGGCAAGGGGAAAATACGCATTTTTATATCCCACAGTGGAAAAGACCAGCGTATCGGGCAGCGCGCTTTTATCGATCGAAAGCCGGAACGAACCGTCCTCCTTCGCCTGGACGCCTACCCGGGGATTTCCTTTCAAAAATACCGAGGCGAAAGGAATGGTCTGCACCGAATCCCGTACCGTCCCCCAGACGACAGTCTGTTTCCGCTCCTGCTGGGCGCACAAGATCAGCGGGAACAGCAGAAATATCGCCAGGTAAACAACAAATCGGTTTCTCATTTTTCAGGCTGTTTTTTGTGAAAAAATCCGCTTTCACCCAATCCGAAGAGCGCATAATCGTATTTTACCGGATCCTGCGGGTCGAGCCGCCTTAAAAAGACATCCAGTTCCTCCACCGCCCGGCGGTCGTTCTGCTTGCGGCCGAGTATTCCCAACCTCCGGGACACGTGGCCCACATGGACATCCAACGGAATGGACAGATCCGAAGGGCTTATACGCTCCCATACGCCCATATCCACGATACCGTCCCGTCGCACCATCCACTTGAGAAAAAGGTGCAGGCGTTTGCAGGCCGAATTTTTCCCGGGGCAGGAAATATGCCGTTGGAAATCCTCCCGGTGGGGAACGGCAAACATAGCCTCCCGGAAACGGGTTATACCTTCCCACAATCCCCTTTCGCCTTTCCGGGGCATAAAAAGCTCTTCCAAACTAGTGTGCTGCCGGTAGATCCCGCGCAAACCTCTGAGGAAAAACAATAAATCCCTGCGGGAAAATGTCCGGTGGACAGCTTTCCCCACCGTCGGGAAATCCTCCAGGTCGGCCTCCATCAGGTATTCATAAGGGGAATTTCCCATCGCATCCAGCATACGGCTACAAGACGAAAGAATCGCCGTCCTTTTTCCCCACGCGATCGTAGCGCACAATATACCAGCCACCTCTATATCCCGGAGTTGTCCGTACCGCCGGGGAAACTGTACCGGATCCTCCCGGATAAACCCGGACACGTTTATTTTTTCAGTATATTCTTCCAGCAAACGGGCTACTGCTAGAATATCATCTTTTTCAAAGGTCAAAAAATCCTTCACCGGCATGGCCCCCTCATTTAGCGCGCAGATCCACCGTTTTTTCTATGATCCCGTCCCGCATCTCGAACCGCCTGTCGGCCATATCGGCCAGCGAGGGATTGTGCGTAATGATGACGAAGGTCTGCCCGAACCGTTCCCGAAGGTCCAGGAACAGTTTATGGAGCTCGTCGGCATTTTTGCTGTCCAGATTTCCCGAAGGCTCGTCCGCCAGCACGACGGAAGGCCGGTTGACCAACGCCCGGGCTATGGCCACCCGCTGCGCTTCCCCGCCCGAGAGTTCCGACGGCAAATGATGGGCTCGGGAGGAAAGTCCCATGAAACCGAGAAGTTCCATCGCTTCTTTCTCCACTTCCTTCATCGAACGGCCTGCGATCATACCCGGCAGGCATACGTTCTCCGCTGCATTGAACTCAGGCAATAGCCGGTGAAACTGGAAGATGAAGCCGATACGGGTATTGCGGAACCGGGATAGTTGCCTGTCGCCCAAAGTATCAGTCCGTACGCCATCTATTTCCACATAACTATCCGCCCCTTTTACCGGGGTAAAACCATCCAAAGTACCCAATATCTGGAGGAAGGTCGTCTTCCCGGCCCCGGACGGCCCGACGATGGAAACGATCTCTCCGGCAGACACTTCGGCCGACACGCCCTTGAGAACTTCCAACTGGCCGAACGATCTATGAATATTGAAGGCTTTTATCATTCCCGGATATTTTTACAAAAATAGAAAAATAACCGCAAAAAGCCCCCCCCCAACCGGCAGATAAAAAATATTAACCTTTGACAAAGCCCTAAAAATTTCCTTTTTTTCATCAGCCCCTTTGTATAAAAAGCATACATTTACCCACACCTATGAAATTAACAAATATCTTATGCGTTTATTCCGATTTCCACGGGTCGCATCGCTGATCCTGCTTTCCGCCGTACTGGCCGTTTCCTGTTCCAAAGACAGCGGTATCACCGATCCGCCGGACAATCCCGATTCCCCCTCGAGTGCCAAAGGTTTTTCTTCATTTGCTTTTACGACGACCGACAACCCGGCCCTGAACAGCACCTGTTCTTCGCGCGTAATAGGAGGAACGATTTACGTGACTATCCCTTTCGATGTGCCCCTCACTTCACTCAAAGCCTCATTTAACCTGTCCGCGAAAGCCAGGGCCGAGATCGACGGAAAAGAACTGACCCCCGGCACTACCGCCGCAGACTACTCGAAACTGGCCAAAGTAAAAGTCACCGCCGAGGACAACACCTACGTTTTTTATTACGTGAACGTCCAACACGGCATCAAAGCCCTGGACGACATGGTATACAATTTTATGGAAAAGTACTCGATCCCCGGCGTATCCGTATCGGTGGCCTATAACGAAAAACTGGTCTTTGCCCGCGGGTACGGTTATGCAGACCGCGAGAACCACGAGCGCATGGAATCCCACTATATGCTCCGCCTGGCCAGCTGCTCGAAACCGTTCACCTCGATGTGCATCATGCGCCTGCTGGACGAGGGTAAAATAGCTCTGGACGACAAACCTTTCGCTCCGGGGGGTGTCCTGTACAGCCAGTTTCCCGACCACAAGGGAGCGTTCGAGCAAATGACCATCCGCAATTTTCTGGAACACACCAGCGGGGTTGCCAATAGCCCTTTCGACCCGATGTTCGACAACAGCGTCACTACGCAATTATCCAACGTAGAGACCATCAAATACGTGGTTCGGAATTTCACGCCCAATTATTCCCCGGGCATCCGGCACCAGTACTCGAACTTCGGGTATTGCGTACTGGGGCGGGTCATCGAGGCCATTACCGGAAAAACATACGAAGAATACCTCAAAGAGGCCGTGCTAAATCCTGCCGGGGTCAAAAATATCCGCGTAGGCTCTACCGGACTGAACAACCGCTTCGAAAACGAATCCGTCTATTATTCTCAATCGGGGGACGGATACAACAACAATATGAAACGTCTGGATTCCTGCGGCGGCCTGATCGCCTCCACTCCCGACCTGATGAAACTGGCCTGCAAACTCGACGCGCTCCCCGGAATACCCGATATTTTCCCGAAGTATATCCTCGACCTGATGCAGACACCATCGGTAGCCAACTCCAAATACGCCCTCGGCTGGCGGGTGGGGCACTCCCTGTATCCCGGCGCGGCCTATCACAGCGGCAACCTTTCAGGCACTGCCACCATGTGGTGCCGCAATTACAACGGGGATACCGATTGCGCCATCCTGTGCAATTCCCGCAGCTACCTGAGCAATTCCGCCGGCTCCTTCGACGACGCCCTTTATGTCCTGTTGCACAATGTCATGGCACTGGGCAACTGGCCCGACCAGGATTTGTTCCCCGAATACGAATAACGGATATTCCCTATATTCCAAACCGGGCCTGTCGATGACAGGCCCGGTTTATTATAAAAAACAATTAAAACAAACGATCCTGAAATATTTTCCCGGCAAAGAGATTAACTTTGCAAAAAAGCAAAATATACCCTGCCATGAAAAACTTCGTCTACAGCCAACCGACCAAGATCGTATTCGGCGCCGGTACCCCCGAAGAAATTGGAAAATACCTGGCCCCGCTGGCCCAGAAAGTCCTGCTGCATTATGGAGGTGAAAGCGCGCTGAAAAGCGGCCTGATAGACCGGGTAAAAGCCTCCCTGGGCCAAGCCGGCATCCGTTACTGCGAGCTCGGGGGCGTACAGCCCAACCCCCGTCTTTCGCTCGTACGGGCCGGGATAGACATCGCCCGGAGCGAAGGTATCGAAGCCATCCTGGCCGTCGGGGGCGGCAGCGTGATAGACTCCGCCAAAGCCATCGGCGTAGGCGCCCTTTACGAGGGGGACGTATGGGATTTTTTCCGGGACAACATTGCACCGGAAAAATGCCTGCCGATCGCTACGATACTCACCATTCCGGCTGCCGGAAGCGAAGCCTCGGACTCCTGTGTGATCACCAACGAAGACGGCCCGGTAAAAAAAGGCATCCATAGCCACGCTATCCGCCCGCGGGTATCCATCCTCGACCCGACGCTCACCTATTCGCTGCCTGCCTATCAGACGGCAGCCGGCGGGACGGATATCATGGCGCACGTAATGGAACGGTATTTTACCAATGAAAAAGACGTGGATTTCACCGACCGGCTGTGCGAAGCCACCCTGAAAACGATCATTCAGAACCTGCCCGTCGCCCTCGAAAAACCGGACGACTATGCGGCCCGCGCCCAAATGATGTGGGCTTCCACCCTGGCACACAACGACCTGCTGTCCACCGGGCGTGTAGGCGACTGGGCGTCCCACGCTATCGCCCACCAACCCAGCGCATTATACGACCTGACACATGGGGCTGCGTTGGCCATCGTATTCCCGGCCTGGATGAAATACGTGTACCGCCACGATGTGGCCCGCTTCGCCCAGTTCGCCGTGCGGGTATGGGGCGTAGAGGACGATTTTGCCGATCCTGAACGAACGGCCCTGGAGGGAATCAAGCGAATGGAGGCATTCTTCGCTTCCATCGACATGCCGACCACCTTTTCGCGGATCAACATCCCCTATTCTTCCTTCGGCGAAATGGCCAACCGCGCTACTGCGGACGGAAAGAATACGCTGGGGAATTTTGTGAAACTCACCCGGGACGACGTGTACGAGATATACCATTTGGCCTTATGAGCGACAGGATACGTTTTCTCACGGTAGGCACGAGCGCCATTACCGACCTCTTTCTCCGGGGGGCGCGCCTCGACCCGCGCTTCGAGCATGCGGCGGTGTTCTCCCGTAGGGAAGAGACAGCGGCGGATTTTGCCCGCAAACACAACGTCGCACTCACGTTTACCTCCCTGGAGCAAGCCGCCCGCAGCGACGCCTTCGACGCCGCGTACATCGCCTCGCCCAATTCCGTGCATTTCGAGCAGACGATGCTCCTGCTCGAACACGGTAAGCACGTACTTTGCGAAAAGCCTTTCGCCTCCAACGTCCAGCAGGCACGGCAGATGTGCGACATGGCCCGGGAAAAAGGATTGTCGCTGATGGAGGCCATGAAAACCACGTTCTCACCCACGTTCGCCCGCATCCGGGCCGAACTGCCGCGCATCGGGCCCGTACGGCGTTATTTCGCTTCCTACTGCCAGTATTCTTCCCGTTACGACCGGTTCAAGCAGGGGCACGACGCCAACGTATTTTCCCCGGCCTTTTCCGGCGGGTCGCTGGTAGACATCGGAGTGTACGGGGTTTATCCGATGGTCGTATTGTTCGGTATGCCGGAGGATATCGTATCCAAGGCTTTGGTACTGCGCAGCGGGGTGGACGGACAGGGTTCCCTCATTTGCCGTTACCCGGATATGGACGCGGTGATCGTTCATTCCAAAATAGCCGACTCCGCGTTGCCGTCGGAAATACTGGGCGAACAAGGGCGCATTGTCATCGACCGCATCAACACGATCGACCGCGCACGGATCGTATGGCGGGACGGTTCGCAGGAGGATATCTCCGCCCCGCACCAAGAGTACGATATGGTGTATGAACTGTCGGCTTTCCTCGATATGATAGAGCACAAACAGGTGGAAAGTTCGGTCAATTCCTTCGCAAACAGTCTGACGACGCTGGGCATTATGGATGCGGTGCGGGCGCAGAACGGTATCGTCTATCCCTCCGACAATTTTTAGATAGGGACAACAACGTGGCCTTGACGCATGCGTAAAAACAACAGCGTGGAAGGAGAGGTGAAAGAAGGGACAATAGACCGGCGTAAACTCCCGGAACGCTATAACTCGTCCGGTTCTTTGACCACGATATTCAAATGGGATACCAGCCCGCGGAGGCCGTCCACGGAAAAAACCGCTTTTTTCAGCCGGTTGGACGCGGGATCGATGGTAAAATTGAACGAAGTGGAAAAATCGACTTTTTCCAGGTTGGTCTGGTAGAATGAAGTGCGCTCCATCTCGCACCGGTCGAATACGGAAGAGGATATGTCCGCTTCGTCGAAATAAGCCTCGTTCAGGTTGCAGGCGGAAAACCGCATCTCCCGGAGCTTTGTGCGGATAAAAGAAGCATAGGACAGGTTCGATTTTTCAAACGCGAACGAAACCGCCAGCCGGCTGACCCCGGAAAAATCCGCGCCGGACATCCTGCATTCGACGAATTTCGCATCCCGGAAGTTACACCGCAGTTTGGAAAGGGAAAAATTGCAAAACCGGAACCGGCAATTCTCAAAATACACGTCCTTTATTTCCGTATCCGAAAAATCGCAGTGTTCGAACACACAGTCGTAGTATTCGTTGTCCCAGTCACCCTGTCTGAAATCCTGTTTTTCGATCGTCCGGTCTTCCGTCATCTTTAGAATGGATAAGGTTCCAAAGATAGCTGTTTTCCCGGACGGGATAAAGGCATCCCCGAAAAATACATGCGGGCAGGCGGGGGGGGGGGGAAAGGCGCCGCTGCCCCACCCCCCCCCGCGG